>SLGR01000071.1 GCA_007136585.1 Candidatus Sumerlaeota bacterium
ATATTCCGCGGTGTGTATCCCGAGTTATTCCAGTGATTAGAAAAGCTCTCATTTTTATTTCCTTATTTCTTTTTATCATAATTCCTCTTCTCCGGGCTGATGAACCAGAAGAGCAACCCGGGGTGAAATCGGAAACCGAAACGGAGATGTACAGGGAAAACGGTACGGATACGGAATCCGAAACCCGAAAGGGTATTGAATTTTCTTTTTCACCGGGTTACACTGTTCCTCTCTGGGGAGGGTATGCCGACTGGGGGAGGGAGGTTGTCTCGGGAGGAATAAGCTTTACCGCAAGAAGTTTTTTCGGAGAGTTTTCCGCCGCCGATGATATAAACCTTGATTATGGAGCCGAGTTAGGGTTTATACCTCTTCACAGATGGGATTACTCCGATTCTGAAGGGCGTATATGGAATTCCAATTACAGCGTTATTCCGTTTTTCCTTCTGACCAGATACCGTTTAGGTTCCATTGAAGACGCTGCGTTTATGTATCTGACGGGCGGGGTGGGAGTTTATCACTGGAGATGGTCATACCGTTATCACGTTTTTGACGAGAATACGGGAGAATCCGCGCGGATATCTTCAACGGATAAAAAGACAGTTCCCGGGGTTACAGCGGGGCTGGGGCTTTGGTTTCAACTCGAAAGAAACCTTCACTGTGATCTTCTTCTTCGCTGGACAAGCGCCTACCCTGTTATTATGCTCCATATGGGCCTGGGCAGGTTCTTTTAGGGTTCACTTTTTTTAAAAAATTACTCCCCTCTGCAAAAATTCGGGATATATTTTCAGTGTAGTTTTATTGATTAATTCAACAGTAAATGTTATCATTACCCGATGTTAAAATACATTATTGAAAAGATTTTCGGAACTCATTCCGACCGGGAAGTAAAGAAACTCCTCCCCGTTGTAGAACAGGTTAACGCCCTGGAGAACACCGTAGGCGGCCTCTCGGATGAGGAACTCCGCGGGAAACGGGCAGAGTTTATGCAGCGCCATAAGGAAGGAGAGTCTCTAGAGGATATAATGCCCGAGGCCTTTGCCGTTGCCCGCGAGGTCTGCCGGCGCACCATCGGAATGCGCCACTACGATGTTCAGCTGATAGGGGGCGCGATTCTCTTCAGCGGTAAAATAGCCGAGATGACCACGGGTGAGGGGAAGACTCTTGTTGCGGTGCTCCCCGTCTACCTTCAGTCCATAGCCGGGACACACGTTCATGTCGTTACGGTCAACGATTACCTTGCCCGCCGGGATGCCGAGTGGATGGGGCCGGCCTATAAGGCCCTGGGTCTTGAGGTCGGGTTTATTCAGAGCGAGATGAACCCCTCCGAGAGAAAAGAGTCCTACAGCCGCGATGTTGTGTATATAACAAATAATGAGATAGGTTTTGATTATCTCAGGGATAATATGGCCATATCCCCGGAGAACCAGGTCCAGGGCAGACTTGAGTATGCGATAATTGACGAGGTTGACAGTGTCCTTATAGACGAGGCCCGGACACCCCTTATAATATCCGGGCCTTCCGGTAAATCATCAGATAAGTATTTCAGGGTGGACCGTATAATCCCCAGGCTTAATGTGAGGTTCATAACCGAGGAAGAGGCCGTTTCGGAGAAGTACAAGTTTGAAAGTTCCGGTAAACAGGGCGATTACAGGGACGAGCTTGAGAAGGGGTATGACGCAATCGTTGATGAGAAACATAAAAACGTTCATCTCACGGAAGAGGGGATGCAGAAATCCGAGGAGCTTCTCGGGGTTAAACTTTTTGACGATATAACCGGGGAGTGGGTTCACCATATAAACCAGGGTTTAAGGGCCCATTACCTTTTCAAGAATGAGGTTGACTACGTTGTCAAGGAAGGGCAGGTTATAATAGTTGACGAGTTTACCGGGAGGCTGATGCCCGGGCGGAGGTGGTCAGACGGGCTTCACCAGGCCGTGGAGGCCAAGGAGAACCTCAAAATAAAAAGGGAAAACCAGACCCTGGCCACAATTACCTTCCAGAATTTTTTCAAGCTCTACGATAAGCTGGCGGGGATGACGGGAACCGCCCTTACAGAGCAGGCCGAGTTCTTTAAGATATACGAGTTGCCTGTAACGGCTATACCTACAAACAGGCCCCTGAGAAGGAACCATGAGCCTGACGCTGTATACAGGACCCAGAAGGAAAAGTATAACGCCGTAATTGAAACGGTAAAGGAACTAAACCGTCACGGCGCCCCCATTCTTATAGGCACGAGGTCCATAGAGGTGAGTGAGCATCTTTCGGGGCTGCTTAAAAGAAGAGGGATAAAGCATAATGTCTTAAACGCCAAGTACCATATGCGTGAGGCGGAGATAGTGGCCCAGGCCGGAAGGTACGGCGCCGTTACACTCTCCACGAATATGGCCGGCAGGGGTACGGATATAATACTCGGCGGGAACCCCGAATACCTTGCAAAAGAGGAGATGGAGCGGGCGGAATGGGACCATGATCTTATACTGAAAGCCGCGGAGAAGACCCCCCCTGAAAACGAGGACCAGGAGAAGGCCCGGGAGGAGTTTAACCGGCTTTACGCTAAGTTCAAGGCGCAGACTGATCAGGAACACGATGAGGTTGTTGAGGCGGGTGGTCTCCATGTTCTTGGTACCGAGCGCCACGAGTCGCGGCGGGTGGATAACCAGCTCCGCGGCCGGTGCGGCCGCCAGGGCGACCCGGGGTTCTCTAAATTCTTTGTCTCTCTTGAAGACGAGCTTATGCGTCTTTTCGGCGGTGACAGGATAATGAGAGTAATGGATAAGCTCGGCGGAATGGAGGAGGGGGAGAAAATAGAACACCCCCTCATAAACCGCGCCATTGGAAACGCCCAGCGCCGGGTTGAGGCTATGAATTTTGATATACGTAAGCAGCTCCTTGAGTATGACAATGTAATGGATAAGCAGCGTCTCACCATATATCATCATCGGAACAGGATACTAAAGGGCGAGAATATAGAAGAGGAGATACTGGGGTTTATTGAGGATTATGTTGAGATAATTATGGAGGAGTTCATCCCGGAGAAGGTACATCCTGAAGAATGGGAGACGGATAAGGTTGAGGCTGAGATAGCCTCCTCTCTCGGGTTAAAAGCCGATATTAACAGGGATGATTTTCTCTATTCGGGGCGGGAAGGGCTTAAATCCCACCTGGAGGATACACTCAAGGACCACTGCCATCGGAGGAAATCATCTCTCGGTGATAAAGAATTTGAGCATATGGAGAGGATGATACTCCTTCAGATAATTGACTCCAAGTGGAAGGACCATCTTTACGAGCTTGATCAGCTCAAGGAAGGGATCTCATACAGGGCCTACGGACAGAAAGACCCGCTTGTGGAATACAAGCGGGAGTCCTACCTGACATTTGCCTCAATGATGGACAGTATAAAACGGGAGGTTGTCACGTACCTTTTCAGGGCTTCGGGTGAGATAATCCATGCCCGCCTCACCGGGTACCAGCAGCAGCGGAACCTTAAACCCGAGGCCGCGATTCCCAGGAGGGAGCCGGCCTACGCCGGCGCGGATACTTCCCGCGGAGGCTCCATGCCGGGGCAGACCAAGGTCAGGCAGAGGGTAGTGGATAAAAAAGTGGGCAGGAACGAGCCTTGTCCCTGCGATTCAGGGAAAAAATACAAACACTGCTGCGGAAAATAAGCCTGCCGGTTATATTCTCCGGGGTTCTTCACGCCCTTATTTTCCCCAGGTCCGGGGTATGGGCGCTCTCCGCGGTTTTTCTTATTCCTGCCCTGTCCTGGATCCCGGTATCCGGAGCGCGGCAGGGCGGCTGGGTCTTTAAGAGTTTCTGGTTAGCCGGAACCATTTCCAATATTATCATACTCTACTGGATATACCACGTTCTTTACCTGAACGGGGCCGGTATTCCCGCAAGTCTGGCCGGGGTATTCCTGCTTGCCGCGTACCTCGGTCTCTACTGGGGGATCTTTGGGTTGGGGGTTTACCTTTTCAGGGAGTCAAGGCCGGGTTTTCTTCTGGTTTTTATTCCCGCGCTCTGGACGGCCCTGGAATACGCGAGAACCTATCTTTTTACCGGGTTTCCCTGGCTTCTTACGGGTTATTCCCTCTGGAGTTTACCTGTTCTTATACAGGCAGCCTCAGTTACCGGTGTATACGGGATAAGCTTCTACATTATTTTTGTAAATACTTCCATCTGGCTTTCGGTCAGGAACCGTACCATTGCCCCGGCTGCTCTCTCAGCGCTCTTTACGGTTATTCTGCTTCTTTACGGCATCAACAACCTCTATCCCCGGAGTGAGAAATACCTGAAAACAACCCTGCTTCAGGGCAATATATCGCAGTATATGAAATGGGACGCGGAGTATGAAAATCATATACTCAGTACATACAGGCGTCTCAGCCTGGATGCGGCCCGGAGTTCCCCGGATATGATTATATGGCCGGAGACCGCTCTCCCCGGTTCGCTTACAGGCCAGCTCCGTCTTATAGACTACGTAAAAGATCTTGCCGGGAGAACAGGGGCCTACCATATTATAGGAAGTTTTGAATATCTGCGGGGGA
>SLGR01000091.1 GCA_007136585.1 Candidatus Sumerlaeota bacterium
AATATATTATAAGAGTACCCTTGCTCTGTAAGGAACATCTGCCGGTTAAGGGCGAAATCCTGCTCCCGGGTATCAGCAGTTACCAGCGTGTAGAACCTCGCGTGGCGGCCACTCAATTTGGGCCTTAATATCCGTCCCAGCCGCTGCGCCTCTTCCTGACGGGACCCGAACTTTCCCGACACCTGGATGGCCACGGATGCGTCCGGAAGGTCAACCGCGAAATTCGCGACCGATGAAACCACTATGGATTTGAATTCACCGGCCTTGAAACCGGCATATACCCTGTCTCTTTCATCCTGCGGAGTCTGACCCGTGATAAGCGTGATATTAAACTCTTCCGATATGCGCCTGAGCTGGTCCAGGTACTGCCCTATTATGATTATATGCTCACCCTTGTGGAAATCCAGCAGTTTCCTGATTACATTCATCTTTTCGGGGTTTTCCGAGGCCACCCTGAACCTTCTGCGGTTATTTGAATTCACATAGTTATACCTGGCTTCCCCCGTAATCTCCACTCTTATCTCAAAACACTGCGCCTCGGCGATCCATCCCTGCTTTTCTATGACTTTCCAGGGAACATCAAAGCACTTCGGACCTATAAGCGAGAACACATCCGCTTCCCTGCCGTCTTCCCTTACCAGGGTTGCGGTAAGGCCGAGCCGGCGTATAGCCTGCAAGGAGGCCGCAAACCGGAAGACCTGGGCCGGGAGCAGGTGCACTTCGTCATATATCGCCAGCCCCCAGGGCTGGCTGTTAAGTGTATTGAAATGGGTGAAATCAGCCTCCCTGCTTTTTCTGTGCGTCAGTATCTGGTAGGAGGCGAGAGTCACCGGCCGCAGCTGCTTGCATTCGCCGCTGTATTCCCCTATATCATCTTCGGAAAGAGTTGTTTTTCTTAACAGTTCCGCCTTCCACTGCCTTATGGCCGTAATACCCGTGCAGAGTATAAGCGTATGCGTCTTCAACTGTTCCATCACGGATATGCCAACGATTGTTTTGCCCGAACCGCAGGCCAGGACTATTACCCCGTTCCCCCCCAGTGCCGTTCCCCCCTTGAGAAAGGATTCCCGGGCCGCTGCCTGGTAGGGGCGCAGGTTAAAACTCCCGCCTGTTTTAAGCTCAAGTTCCAGCCGGGCCCCTTTCCTGTATCCCGCCATATCCAGGGCGGGGTAGCCGGCCTTTATCAGGGCCTGTTTTACGAGCCCCCTGTTCACCGGGTCAACCACCACGGAGTTATCGTCTATCCGTTCTGCGAAATACCGGCTGACATCCTTAGTATGGAACATCTGCGTCAGGAGCAGAGGGTCTTCAGCGGAGAGTTTTAAACCGGAGTTATGGTTCCGGAGGATGAATTTACCGAACCTTGACATCAGGTCTTTAATTTCCACCGCCAGGCTGTGGGAAACCTCGTACTTGCTGTACCGCTCCAGCCTTCCCATAACATCAGACGCATTAAGGCCAGCAGACGAGGCGTTCCAGAGGGATATGGGTGTTATCTTGTAAGTATGCACATACTCTGGGCTTTTTATTATCTCCGCGAAAGGAGCAACCGCGTCACGGGCCTCTTCGTAGATAGGAGAGTTCACTTCAAGCAGCATACTCATATCGGACTGGACGATTAAGGGGTTTTCAGGCGCGTAGGTCATAAGTCTTCTCCGGGAGCAGGGCGGAGATCCATTATGCTGCCTAAAGGCAGAACCATATCGTCATCCTCATCCAGCTCGCCGCCTATATTAAACAGGTACACAAAATCCCGGTCAATATTATCTATCAGGACGCTCCCTGTTTCCCGTCTCCTGCCCCCCTCTGAATAAGTTATGATAACCTCTACCTCTCTTCTGCTGTAAAATTTCAGCATATCCGTTATCTTCCTGTCACCCGTATTCAACAGCGGCACGATCTCTGCAAATATGCCTTTCTTCTTGAGAATCGCCTCAACCTTTCCGGCAGGCTTATCAAGCACGCAAAGATAGTCTTCCAGACCCTCTATCCTGAAAGCCTCCAGGTTCTTAATAGACAGGATACTTTCGCTCAGCCCGAGGCCCGAGCATTTTATCAGGGCCGAGCACGAGAAGAGTTTCACTTCGCCGCGTTTGCCTCCTGTGGTTTCCAGGAATTTTGAAACGGTGCCCGGAACCGGGGAACCGGAAACATCCTCAAGGTATTCCTTTATCTCCCCGGTGTCCCAGCCGTTATCAAAACCCTTCATCAAACTCTCCTTTGTAAGCGTAAAATGGATTACCCTGTCAAGGACCTTCATATCGGAAAACTCCGATATCCGGGAGATTGCCCCTGCCTGCAGGTTATAAGGGACAAGTATCTCAAGGTTGGGCTGGACAACAACGGCCTTCTCCTTCTCGGGTATAACAGTAACCGGCGGAAGTGACCCGCCGCTCATTACTTTTTCAAGCAGCCGCGATTTTCTTACAGCTCCCGAATCACGGGTTCTGTCTATAAACCCGCATACATATCCGGCATTCAGGTATTCCCCTATTACTCCTCTGTCAAGCCTGCGCGCAATCCAGTAAAGGTCCCTGTGGTTCAGGAGATAATCTGCCAGTTTATCGGTATATACCCAGCCGTCCAGCCTGCAAATAATACCAAGAACCGTCTTTAACAGCTCGTCCGAGAGCATCCCGTTGAGGATACTACTTATGTCATATTCCACACCGCTCCCGTCCCGGTACGCCGCAAACAGGTAATCAAGGATTATTTCAATATAAACCCTGTCGGCTTTCATAAGCGTTGCGAGCCTGGAAAGAGAACGCTTTTTAAACTCTTCCTTCTTTGTCATCTCCACCAGGCCGCATTCCCTTGCCACCTGCAGTTTTATGAGGTCTCCGGCAATCCTTCCGGAAAAAGTCTCGTACCCCGCCGGCTCCGGGGCGCTCATCTCCCGGGCGATTTTATTCCTCTTCTCATCCATATCGGCCAGGTATATTTCGGAGACGGCGCTGAATATCTCCAGGGGGATAGTAAAATAACAATCGCGGGAATACATATCACTCATTACGGCGCTAACCACCCCCCTGCATATCAAACCCAGCAGCGCTTTCTGGGTATCCCCCATCTTGTTTTCGGCTCTGACTGACGGGGCGTTCATAAAATCCAGCAGGGGATTCTCACGATGATACCAGGAACTCTTCTCTCCCGTTATGCCGAAGCGCTCATAGAGTTCTTCGCCCGGCGCCCGGGAGCCGGAGAGGAAAATATAATGAAGTATCTTATTTTCTGCCGCCGAGAGCTCAACCTTTTCCCTATACCCTCCCTGTATCGCCTCATACAGCAGGGAGGCCGCCGCTGTTTTTGTTCTGGCTGTCACTTTAATGCCCCAGTGCGACGTCAGGGCATAACGGATAAAAACCGCCGGATAACGGGTCATCGCCGCCATCAGCGATATCAGCTCATCATCGCTGCTATCGTATCTTACCGAGAAACATACTTCAAGCGGAGCGTATATAATATCCCGGTTATTATACCTCCCCTCAAAGAGCAGCCCTTTCCTTACCAGAGAATCTACATATTTGCCCCCGATTTTATCTTTCTCTTCCCCGGGAAAATAACCCCCTCTCCTAACCGTCCTCCTTAAAACCCTCAGTTCTTCCAGGAAAATATTATCTATGTATCTCTTTAAACCGGTCCCGGATAACTCCGCAATAACCGCATCCTGCGTTTCCCGCCTCGATGACATCTCCGGATTTTCAAGGATTACCCCTGCATCCGACAACTTTCTTACAATGTCGCCAAACTCCCTCTCATCCATAGACTGGAATATATCGCTGTATTTCAATAAAAAACCTCCCAGCCTTAATTCAAACCCCGGATACAACCGGTAAGCCTACTATACCCTCTCCCGCGCCGGGTGCCTCAGCCATCCGCCTCCAGCCTCAGTTTCAGCAGAAATATAAGGTCCGTTTTAAGATTTGCCTTTACCCAAGTTTTCTGTTTTTCATCCAGAAGTTCTCCCATGCCCTGTAAAATACTTTTTTCATTAATCTTCTCTACTGAAATTACGCATTTTTTTAAAAACTGCCTGAAATCCATTCCGGTTCTTTCTTCTACTATATTCCGGTTTATCGGCCAGCCATCCTTAAGGAAATACCATACATCGTATACATCCCGTCCGGCTCGGCCCATCCTTTCATACATTGCTGTCAGTTTATGGGCAAACATATCTTCCTTTTTCATAACAAGAACAGAAAGACCCAGATATGTTTTTATCTCGTATTGAGACCCGAATCTCCTCCGGTTTATTTCTATTTTAATATTCTGCGCTCCTTCTTCGTACGAAAGCAGAAAAAAGGAACTGTATCTTTTTCTTTGCGCCTGCTTAACAAGGCCATAATTTTTAAGCAGAGTTTCTATTTTTTCAAAAATGTGCTCCTCTTTTTTTTCATCAATCAGATCGAAATCAAGATCTACGGAAAAACGGGGCAGGTCATAAAATATGTAGGCCGCGGTTCCGCCTTTGAATCCTAATGCGGGCCCCATAGAGGTATCAGAGCAGATCTCTTTTAA
>SLGR01000121.1 GCA_007136585.1 Candidatus Sumerlaeota bacterium
GGGGCGGAAAGCTTCCGGAGGAGAAGCTTCTCATTGATAAGATCAGATACCTTCTGAACCAGGCCTGGAAAGACTCAAAGGCCCTGGCAAAAGACCCGTCTCCCTGGATGGAAAACCCGAAACAGTACCTTATGCTCTACGAGTTTTACTACGGTTACGGAATATCTGAGAGCATTATTGAGCGGATCAGGAAGAAAATGCGCGACTCGACGGCCAATCTTCTGATAAGCAGGAGCATAAACGAGATAGCCTCAAAAGGGTATGAGGTTGTCTTTGCCGAAAACATGGATACTTTTGAACTTTACGGAACTCCTGTATACGCGATACCGGATCTTGTCCTCAAGCGTCCCGACGGCAAATGGATAGTAATAGACTGGAAGACAGGGAAGGAGGCTGTCGGTCATCCTGCCCAGATAAACGTCTACTGTATGTACCTCAGTAAGAAGAAAGGGGTTCCCCCCGAGGAGATAAAGGGAAGGGTAGAGTACCTCCTGACCGGGAACGCGTCGGATGTGGAGGTCAGCCGTGATACCTTCACGGAGGCTGAGACGGATATAATGAAAAGCATAGATGAGATGAAAGAGTCTCTTCTTGACCCTGATAAGAATATTCCAAAGGAGATGAGCGAGTATCCCCTTACCGAGCACAGGAAGCTCTGCCGCTGGTGCAGTTTTTACGAGTTATGTGAGGATGAGCTGTGAAAAAGACTTTTATTCTTGATACGAACGTCCTGATTCACGACCCCGAGAGTATCTTTAATTTCGGGGATAATATTGTTGTTCTTCCCCTTGCGGTTATTGAGGAGCTTGACCGGCTCAAGCAGCTTCCGGACGAGAGAGGGAGAAACGCCAGGGTGACCGCCCGGAAACTTGACGGGCTTAGGTCCAGGGGTAAACTGGCCCGCGGAGTGGAACTGGAGAGCGGCGGAGTGGTGAGGATAGAGACTCGGGTGAAGGCACAGGTTCCTACCTCGCTTGTGAAAAAAGCCGATAACGAGATACTCTCGGTCGCGCTGGGGCTCAAGGATAAGGGAAGTAACGTAATATTCATATCCAAGGATATAAATATGAGGGTAAAGGCCGAGGTCCTCGGGCTTGAGGTGCAGGATTTTGAGAAGGCCAAGGTACGGTTCGAGGAGCTCTACTCCGGCTGGCGGGAGCTGGTTATGGAAGAGAAGCTTGTGGAAGAGTTCCGGAACCAGAAGCAGATGCCGGCTCCGTCGGATATGATCTCCGGAGAGTACGTTCTGGTAAAATCGGATTCCGACCCGAATAAGACCGCCCTGGGAAGGTTCAGCCCGAAAAACTCCGTTATTGAGAAGATTATTCACGATAAGGACAGGCCCTGGGGCCTCTCCCCGCTAAACCTTGAACAGAGGTTCGCCCTGGACGCTCTGCTTAGGGAGGATATCAGGCTGGTGACCCTTGTGGGTATAGCCGGCACCGGAAAGACGCTCCTTGCACTTGCCTGCGGGCTGCAGCTTACTTTTGACGAGAGCAAGTTCAGGAGGATTCTTATCTCAAGGCCCGTGGTCCCTATGGGCAGGGATATAGGGTACCTGCCGGGGAGCAAGGAGGAGAAGCTCTCCAACTGGATGGGGGCTTTCTATGACAACCTTGAGTTTCTCGTGGATACGAGCGGAGTTACGGTTGAGAGGGCCGGCTCGTCTTCCTCCGGGAAGAAACTCAAGCCTCCCGAGATGGTTGACCTGCTCTTTGATACAGGAAAGATAGAGCTGGAGGCCCTTACCTATCTCAGGGGGAGAAGCATCCCAAGCCAGTATATGATAATTGACGAGGCGCAGAACCTAACCCCCCTTGAGGTAAAGACCATAGTCTCAAGGGCCGGCAAGGATACGAAAGTGGTTCTTACGGGAGATCCCTACCAGATAGACAGCCCGTACCTTGACTCTTCCTCAAACGGGCTTACCTATATAGCCGAACGGTTCAAGGGACAGGAGCTTTTCGCGCATATAACCCTTACCGTGAGTGAGAGGAGCGAGCTGGCCGGGCTTGCCGCGGATCTGCTTTAAAAGCCTTCGCTTTTACGGCGTTTTCAATAAAATAAATGAATTTGACAACATATCCGGTTTGCTTTATAATCCAAAATTATAATGAACGGCCGTCTTCAACGGCCGTGCAGATTTTATGAGCCGGAAAACAATTATAATGGGTATAGACCCCGGGCTGGCCAGCGCCGGGTGGGGGGTTATAGAAGCCGGCTCTGACGGGAGCAGGCTCCTGGAATACGGGTGTATAAAGACGCCGCGCGGCCCTGCAGCACCGCGGCTGGAAAAAATTTACGGGGGTATCTCGGAGCTTGCTGCCCGGTTTTCTCCCGCCGAAGCATCTGTGGAGGAGCTTTTTTTCGCGAAAAATACAAAGAGCGCGATGGATGTTGCCCAGGCGAGAGGGGCTATAATACTTGCCCTGAGGCATTCAGGTATCAGGGTTGAAGGGTATACCCCGCTTGAGATAAAGCAGGCTCTTGTAGGGTACGGGCGCGCCTCGAAACAGCAGGTGCAGTATATGGTCAGGCAGTTCCTGGGAGTTAAGGAAATACCCCGGCCCGAGCATGCCGCGGACGCGCTTGCGGCGGCTCTCTGTCACGCCGGTTCAAGGAAGCTGAAGAGCGCCCTCTCAGGGTCTTCCCGGGATTAATATCAGGTAGGAGTATGTACGCATATATAAAAGGAACTCTTAAACTCAAAGAACCTGGCAGGGTTATTATAGAGAACTCGGGTATCGGGTATGAGCTGTGCGTGGGGCTTAGCACATTTTCTTCCCTCCCGGAGGTTCCCGGGGAAACGATGCTCCATACATACCATTACATAAGGGAGGACAGGGAGGAGCTTTACGGTTTCTCTTCGCTTCCGGAGAAAAACCTTTTTCAGGCCCTCCTGGGGGTCCCCGGGATAGGAGCGGGAAAGGCTATCGCCATACTGGGCTCCGCCGGCGCAGGCGAGTTTGCCGCGGCTGTCAGGCGCCGGGACGCGGAGTGGCTTTCATCGGTGAAAGGTGTCGGAAGAAAGACCGCGGAGAAGATACTTATAGATTTAAAAGACGGTATTGAAGGCATTGAGGGGCTTACAGACGCGCGCGGGGTTCCGGAAACCTCCGGTTTGAAGGATGCTGTTTCGGCCCTGCTGAGCCTGGGATACACCCAGGTTCATGCAAGGAGTATGGCAGAGGCTGCGGTCTCGGAGCTGGGGGAAGATGCCGCTACGGAGGAGATAGTGAAAAGGGCGCTGAAAGAGAATGTCTGAGGATCCGAGGAATATTATTTCGCCCAGCACTCAGGATCCGGGAGAGAAGAGCGTTGAAGAGGCTCTTATGCCCAGGGGTTTCGGAGAGTTTGTCGGGCAGGATAAGGTTAAGGATAAGCTCTCTATGTTCGTTGAGGCGGCCCGGGGCAGGGGGGAGTCGCTGGACCACTGCCTCTTTTACGGGCCTCCCGGGCTGGGGAAAACGACCCTTGCCTACATAATGGCACGGGAGATGGGAGTGGATATAAGGAAGACCTCCGGTCCGGCCCTGGAGAAACAGGGGGACCTGGCGGCCCTTCTTACGAACCTCCCGGATAATGCTGTCTTTTTCATAGACGAGATACACAGGCTGAGCAAGAACGTGGAGGAGGCCCTCTACCCGGCGCTGCAGCATTTTTACCTTGATATAATAGTGGGGCAGGGCCCCTCGGCAAGGAATATAAGGCTTGAGGTGCCGAAGTTTACGCTTGTGGGGGCAACTACCAGGGCCGGGTTTCTCACCGGGGCTATGAGGGACCGGTTCGGTATACTTGAGAGGCTGAACTATTACGGAATAGACGAGATAGAGAGAATAATAATACGCTCTTCACAGATACTTAAAATAGAGGTGGAGCCTGGAGGGGCCCGCGAACTTGCCGGAAGAAGCAGGGGGACCCCGCGGATAGCCAACCGGCTTCTCAGGCGCGTCCGGGATTACGCCCAGGTAAAGTCTGACGGGAGGATTACAGCCGAGACAGCCAGGGCGGCCCTTAAAATGTTTGAGGTTGACACGAAAGGACTTGATGAGATGGACAGGAGGATACTCGGCTGCGTAATTGGAAAGTTTGACGGAGGACCGGTGGGGCTGGGTTCCCTTGCTGTTGCTGTTGGTGAGGAAGAGGATACCATCTCTGATGTTTACGAGCCGTTTCTTATACAGTCGGGGTTTCTTATGCGTACTCCCAGCGGCAGGAAAGCCACGCGTCTTGCATACGATCACCTGGGGATGAAAGGGTACAGTGACCGGGAGGAAGAACTCTTCTGATGAAAACGTCCGGGAGCGCATACTCGCAAAAAGGAATGAAAATAATGACTCAGCCTCTGCCGGCATCCGTTTCCTCATTCTCGCCTCCGGCTCCGAGGGGGTCCGTCCGAAGGACGCAACAAACCCGGAAACCCGTACCGCCGGGGAGTATAAATGTATTGAAGGGTGTTTTCTGATGAAGACAAGTTTTGAGCCTTACCAGGCAAA
>SLGR01000080.1 GCA_007136585.1 Candidatus Sumerlaeota bacterium
ATGAGAAAAACTGGGTGAATTTTTCCTTTGTTTCGGATGATACATCTCCGGAAGAGCTCTTAAAAAACGGGCATATGAATCATATTGTGGGTAAAGCTTTAAACGCAGGCCTTGACCCCGTGACGGCGGTCAGGCTGGCAAGCATAAATACCGCGAGGTACTTCGGGCTTGACGGGTATGGGGCTGTTGCCCCGGGGTTCAATGCCAGCTTCCAGGTACTGGAATCTTTTGAATCAAGAGTCCCCGATATGGTATTTAAGAATGGGCGCCTTATAGCGGAGAAAGGAAAACTACTTCGTAAAAAGAAAAGGAAAAAGGATACGCATATCAGGGGATCGGTTAATGTCAGGTGGCTTACCCCGGACGATTTTAAGGTTAAGGTAAAGGGTGAGAAGGTCAGGGTCATAAAACTTATCCCTGGGCAGATTATAACCGGGTCGGCATATTATAAGACCCCTTCGCTCAACGGGTACCTTGTAAGCGATACCTCAAGAGACCTTCTAAAGACCTGCGTAGTAGAGAGGCACAGGGCAAGCGGAAGGATAGGCACAGCTATGGTAAAAGGGCTGGGGCTCAGGGAAGGGGCCATAGCAACCTCCGTGGCCCACGATTCGCATAACATAGTCTCTGCGGGGGTTTCGGATGAGGATATAATGTGCGCCTGCGTAGAGGTTGTTAAAATGGGGGGGGGGCTGGCAGCGGTGAGGAACGGAAAGGTTCTGGAGAAACTTCCGCTTCCGGTTGCGGGGCTTATGAGCCCTATGCCTGTAAAGAAAGTCAACGCCCGGCTGAAAAGGGTAGTTGAGGCGGCTCACCAGCTGGGGGCTGTTCCGGAACATCCCTTCTTTACCCTGTCTTTTATAAGCCTTCCGGTTATACCCGAGCTTAAGGTCACCGACAGGGGCCTGGTAGAGGCCTCTAATATGAAAATTACGGAACTTTTCAGATGAGCGGCAACGTAATTCTTATAGTGCTTGATTCGTTAGGGGTTGGAGCTCTCCCGGACGCCGAAAGTTACGGTGACGCCGGGGCTGATACACTGGGTAATATTTACCGGGAAAGAGGGCTTGATATACCCGGGTTATGCGATCTGGGAATAGGTAAAATAACACCTGTCGGATGCCCGAAAGCGCCTGCCGAAGGGTGCTGGGGTAGGATGAGAGAGCTTTCTCCCGGAAAAGATACGACTACGGGGCACTGGGAGATGACGGGAGTAGTGCTTGATTTTACCTTTCCCACTTACCCGGACGGGTTCCCGGATGATATAATACGGGAGTTCGAGAAAAAAATAGGGACCGGGACCCTCGGAAACTATGCCCGATCGGGAACCGAGATACTTGAAGACCTCGGGGATAAACACTGCTCAACCGGGTATCCCATAGTATACACGTCCGCTGATTCTGTTTTTCAGATAGCCGCTCACGAGGATGTGGTTCCGCTTGAAAAACTTTATGAATACTCTCTTGCGGCGCGGGAGATTTTAGGAGGACCCAACCCGGTGGCAAGGGTGATAGCGCGCCCTTTTAACGGGGTTTCTGGAGATTACAGAAGGAACAACGCTGGAAGGCGGGATTATTCAATAGAGCCTCCTTCTCCTACGCTTCTTGACAACCTTAAAGAGGAAGGAAAACCTGTCTGCGGGGTGGGGAAGATAGGGGATATCTTTGCCCACAGGGGCCTTACCGAGGAGATAAAGACAAAGGATAACTCCGATACGGTAGACAGGACCGTTGAGGCCGTAAAACGGTACCGCGGGAGAGGCGGACTTATAATGGCGAACCTTGTTGAGTTTGACTCTGTCTACGGCCACAGAAGGGATGCTGAGGGGTACGGCAGGGCTCTTGAAGAATTCGACAGGAGGATCCCGGAGATAAAATCAGCCCTTTCAGAAGAGGATATCCTTATTGTAACGGCGGACCACGGGTGTGACCCCGCTCACAGCAGCCATACCGACCATACCAGGGAGTATGTGCCGCTCCTTATTTTCGGAGCGGGGGTAAAGGCCGATTTTGAGCTGGGAATGGAACTTGAATTTTCCGACTGCGGACAGACCGTGGCGGATCTGCTGGGTTCAAGAAAACTTGATAACGGCAGAAGCCTGAAGGACCGTATTCTAAGGAAAGGAGTATGATGAGTATAGATGATAAGACGCGGGAGGCCGCCGGTTTCTTAAGTAAGGAACTGAAAGATGCCGACCGTACAGGGATTGTTCTGGGAAGCGGGCTCGGCGGGCTTGCCGATGAGATTCAGGAGACAAAAGTATGGGATTTCGGAGAGATACCGCACTTCCCGGTCTCCTCGGTTGAAGGTCACCGAGGGCAGCTTATAGCCGGCAGCCTCTGCGGCGTGGAGGTTCTTGCAATGGCCGGGAGGGTTCATTTTTACGAGGGGTTCACCATGAAGGAGGTGAGTTTTCCCGTAAGGGTGATGGGGGCTATGGGGGTGAAAAATATTATTATAACCAATGCCGGGGGAGCCGCCAACAGCAGGATGACCCCGGGAGATATAGCCCTGATTGAGGATCATATAAACCTGATGGGAGATAATCCTCTCAGAGGTTCCCCGGATTTCACCGACCTTACATCGGTTTACTCGGATACTCTTAAGGAACTTGCCCGCCGCGCCGCGGAGAATAAAGGCATAGAACTTAAAAGCGGGGTTTACGTGGGGAACCAGGGGCCTTCTTACGAGACCCCGGCCGAAGTAAGGATGGCCCGTATAATGGGCGGGGATATAGTAGGGATGTCAACCGTTCCCGAGGTTATAACGGCATCCAGCTGCGGTATGAGCGTTCTCGGCTTATCCATGATAACCAATATGGCGGCGGGTATTACAGGGGAGAAGCTCTCTCACCGGGAGGTCATAGCTACTACAGAAAGCGCCCAGGAGGAGTTTAAGACCCTGGTCAGGGAGATACTGGCCCTTATGTAGGGTTCGGAGCATCGGTGTGAACGCTTACGAGATTATTTACAGGAAAAGAGAGGGAAAGGAACTTTCCCCTGAAGAGGTGAGTTTCATTATAGAGGGGTATCTTGAGGGAAGGATCCCGGATTACCAGGTCTCAGCTTTCCTTATGGCCGTTTTTTTCAGGGGTATGGGAGAAGAAGAACTTGCCGGCCTCACGAGAGTTATGCTGAACTCCGGAGAGCAGGTGGATCTGGGAGATATGCCCGGCCCCACAGTTGATAAACATTCTACCGGGGGAGTCGGAGACGGGGTTTCCCTTACCCTGGCCGCTCTTGCGGCTTCTCTTGGGGCGGTGGTTCCGATGATGAGCGGGCGCGGGCTGGGGCACACCGGGGGTACCCTGGATAAGCTTGAGTCCATTCCCGGGTACAGGGTCAACCTATCTTCCGGTGAGTTTATAAAGGTTTTACGGAAGACCGGCGCCGCCATAATAGGACAGACGGATAAGATAGCCCCGGCTGACAGGAAACTTTACGCTCTCAGGGATGTTACGGCCACTGTGGACAGCATCCCTCTTATAACCGCAAGTATAATGAGCAAGAAGCTGGCCGAGGGAGCATCCTCCCTGGTCCTTGACGTAAAGACGGGTACCGGGGCTTTTATGAAGTCAATAGGAGATGCCCGGAAACTTGCCGGGAGTATGATAGCCACGGGAAGGGCCCACGGGCGTAATATCTCAGCTGTTATATCTGATATGAACAGGCCTCTCGGAGAGGCGGTAGGAAACGCCATTGAGGTTGAGGAGGCCGTTGAGCTTATGTCCGGGGGCGGGGTTCAGGATATAAGGGAGCTTATTATCTGTCTTGCCGGTGAGATGCTCTGCCTCTCCGGTATAGAAAAAACCCCGGAGACCGCGCGCAGCAAAGCCCGGGAAAACCTCTCAAACGGAAAGGCTCTTGAAAAGTTCGGGGAAATGGTTGAGGCGCAGGGAGGAGACCGGCGTATATGCGAGGACCCTAAAGATATTCTGCCTCAGCCGGCGATGGTTGCTGAGGTTGAGGCTCCCGAGACCGGATGGATAACGGCTATGGATACAAGACGTATAGGGGTATGCGCGCTCTCACTGGGCGCTGGAAGAAAATCCGTTGATGACAGGATAGATTATTCCGCCGGGATAAGGGTCCTTAAAAAGACCGGGGATAAAGTATCGCGGGGGGAGGTTATTGCTATTCTTTATACTTCTTCCCTGGAGGATTTACTCCCCGTTAAGAGCGATTACCTCTCAACCCTTAATATATCCGGGGATGAGCCCGAGGCTCAGGAAATTATACATGAGGTTATCCGGTAAGTTATTGCATCGGAATTTCAAAGTTGACCCGATGCAATTATCAGGGGGTACCGGGGGAAAGGATATGAACAAGTGTGTTCATCCTGAAAAACCCTATTCAATAGGATTTTTCCGGGCGGATTCACATCCTCCGATTGGGGTGACAGAGAGCGAAGCGAACGCCGGGAGGGGCGACAGCCGGAATTATTTCCGGCTCAAAAGGTTTGGAAAAAGTATTTTTCCAAGCCGGGGGGTA
>SLGR01000115.1 GCA_007136585.1 Candidatus Sumerlaeota bacterium
CGTTCCGCGGCATCTCTTTGTGCCCCGGAAACACCGCGATTCGGCTTACAGCGACGCTCCTCTTCCCATAGGTCACGGCCAGACCATCTCGCAGCCCTATATCGCGGCTCTTATGACGCAGCTTCTGGAAATAAAACCCGGTGAGAGGGTTCTTGAAGTAGGTACGGGTTCCGGGTACCAGACCGCTATACTTGCCTTCATGGGCGCAAAAGTATATACTGTTGAGCGGAAACGCCCTCTGCTCGATAAAGCCGCCGCCGCGCTGAGTGAAGCCGGGGTTGAGGGGGTAAACTTCCGCGAGGGGGACGGCTCTTTAGGGTGGGAGAAGGAGAGCCCTTTCGACGGCATAATAGTTGCAGCCGGGGCTCCGGGACCGCCGTCGCCGCTGCTTGAGCAGCTGAAACCCGGCGGAAGGCTTGTGATCCCTGTGGGGGGGAGCGGACGCCACGAGCTTATGGTTTACCTGAAGGAGGGCTCCGGGAAGATAAGAAGCTCAAGTTACGGGGGGTGTATGTTTGTGCCGCTGGTGGGAGAGCACGGGGAGAAACAGTAAGAGACGGTTTTATGGAAGGCGCAAGGATTCTTGTCAGCGGCCGGGTTCAGATGGTGGGGTTCAGGTACTTCACCGTAAGGCAGGCGGAGGCTCTGGGGGTTAAAGGGTATGTCCGGAACCTGCCGGGGGGAGGTGTTGAGATAGAGGCTGAAGCCGCCCCGGAGGATTTAAAGAAGTTTATAGCGGCTGTAAGCGAGGGACCCTCCTCTGCGAGGGTTGAGAAAGCGGATATCCAGAGCCGCCCTGTTTCCGGGTATACAGGGTTCGGCATAAGGTATTAGTGTACGCAAGACGTGTTCTTCTGCCGTTTCTTCTGGTTATTTCGGGGTGCAGTTTTGTGGGTCCCGGGATATACCACCGGGTAGGTTCCGGGGAGACTTTGTGGAATATTGCGGAGGCCTACGGGGTTGATTCCGACCGCCTCGCTGAGGCAAACCGGAGGATCTCGGACCCCGACAGGCTCAGGGAAGGGGATATGGTTTACATACCCGGAGCCAGGCGGCAGGCGGATGTGGCCGTTGCCCGTCTCAGTTTCATATGGCCTCTTCAGGGGGAGGTGTTCAGAGAGTTCGGGCGCAGCGGACACCGAAGGTCGCTGGGGATAGGCATAAAGGCTCGGGAAGGCGAGCCGGTCGTGGCCTCGGAATCGGGAGAAGTGGTTTTTGCCAGCGACGATTTCCGTATGTACGGCCGAACGATCATCATTGATCACGGAGATGAGTATGCAACGGTGTACGCTCATAACAGCAGGATACTGGTTGAAGAGGGCGCGAGGGTATCAAGGGGGGAGAAGATAGCGGAGGCCGGTTCTTCTGGGCGCGCGGAGAGTCCCGGGGTATACTTTGAGGTAAGGTACAGGGAAGAACCGCGCAACCCGATGCATTTTCTTCCCTGAAGCCCGGATTATTTATAACGGGGGTTTATGACAGGAAAACTTGATTCTATAAAGCTTTACCTGAAGGAAGTATCCAAGATACCGATGATATCTCAGAAAGAGATACAGGAACTCCGGGAGAGCCTGAAGAAAGGCGACCCCGAGGCAAGAAAAAAAATCATAAAGGGAAACCTCCGTCTTGTCATAAGCGTGGCCAAGAAATTTCAGCGCCCCGGGGTGGACCTGAATGACCTTATAGAGGCCGGGAATATGGGGCTTATAGCCGCGGCCAGAAAATACGACCCGGATAAAGGGGCCAAGTTCTCAACCTACGCCCACGACTGGATAAAGGAGTATGTGCGCCGGGCGGTCCTGGGATATACAAAGCCTATACACATCCCGGTTTACGTCTACCAGAACTTTCAGAAGATAATGAAGGCCTGGGACGAGATTTTCAAGAAAACCGGAAAACCCCCGACCAACGAGGAGATAGCCGAAGTTACGGGTTTCAAGGAGAAGGACGTAGAGAAGTTTCAGCACTACATACGCGTCTTCAGCGAGATACCGTCACTTGACGCGCCCATATCAAAGGATATAGATATACCCCTGAAGGCAACCCTGGCGGTATCCGGACAGGGAGAACCTGAGGACGGGCTCGGGGTCCTTGCCGTGCATCAGCAGATAGAGGACCTTCTTGAACATATATCCGAGCGCGAGAGGCAGGTTGTAAGGCTACGTTTCGGAGTCGGGACATCACACCCGCATACTCTTCAGGATGTGGGGGAGAAACTTAATATCTCCCGGGAGCGTGTACGTCAGATACAGAACAAGGCGCTCCATAAACTTAAAAGGGCCGCCGTGGCTGAAAGGCAGAATGGGGTGCCGGCCTAAGGCCGTGGAAAGGAGAGTGTAATGGATCTTGCAGGTTTTATAAGAAATATACCGGATTTTCCCAAACCCGGGATACAGTTCAAGGATATAACAACCCTTCTTGATAACGCTGAGGCTTTCAGGGAATCCGTGGACCGGATGACTGATTTCTGCCGGGACAGGAATATAGACAGGGTCGTGGCGATTGAGGCCCGGGGGTTCATATTCGGAGCTCCCGTGGCATACAGGATCGGCGCCGGAGTTTCGCTTGTCAGGAAAAAGGGTAAACTTCCTTCAGATACTCTCTGCGCGACCTATGAGCTTGAGTACGGGGAAGATGAACTGGAGCTGCATACAGGTTCGGTAAAACCCGGGGAGAGGGTTGTTATCATAGATGACCTGCTGGCTACGGGCGGTACCGTCAGGGCCGCTATGGACCTTATGGAAAAGATTCCTGCGGAGGTGGACGGGGCCTGTTTTCTCATAGAACTCCAGGGACTGGGTGGCAGGGAGAAACTTGGGGATATCAGGGTGGAGTCCCTTATAAAGTACAAGGACTGCGGTTAACAGGAAGGTCTCACTGAATCAGGGCGTCGCCGCTCCGGACCCGTTCCAATGAACTCTGAGAAAATAAAAGAACTTGTAGAAAAAATAAAGGGCGGTCTCCTGGATACAGAGGCCGCCGTTTCACTTATAAGCTCCCTACCCTACGAGGACCTCGGCGATGTAAAGATCGATCACCACCGCGGTATACGGAAAGGTTTTCCGGAGGTTGTCTACGCCCCCGGGAAGGAACCCGCCCGGACGGCGGAGATAGCCCGGAAGATATTTGACCGTAGCGGAAGGGTCCTGATTACCAGGGTTTCGCAGGAACTTTATGAAGAAATTTCCTCTCTTCTTCCTCCGCATTTATATAACAGGAAAGGACGGGTTGTCTCTGCCGGAACCCCTCTTGAGCCCCGGGCGGATAAGCCCGTCCCTGTTCTTACCGGAGGGACCGCCGATATCCCGGTAGCCGAGGAGGCCGCCGCCGTTCTTGAGATGATGGGGTGCGGAGTTACCAGGGTGTACGACGTGGGAGTGGCCGGGGTTCACAGGCTTATAGGGAGTCTTGAGGGAGTTAAGGGTAGCCGGGTAGTAATAGCAGTTGCCGGAATGGACGGCGCCCTGGCCTCCGTAGCGGGGGGGCTCTGCCGCCAGCCTGTTATAGCAGTCCCCACTTCAGCCGGGTACGGCGCATCCTTCGGCGGGGTGGGACCGCTTCTTACAATGCTGAGTTCGTGCGCCCCTGGGGTGGTTGTGAGTAATATAGATAACGGTTTCGGGGCGGGGTACACCGCCGCGCTCATAAACAGGCAATGATATATCTAGATTGTTTCAGGGGGGTCTCCGGGGGGACCCTGGCCTCGGCGCTCTTTGATTTGAAGGGCGATGCCTCCCGCCTCGTTTCAGAACTCTCCGGACTGGGCTTTGAGGGCCTTGAGGTTAGTGGTGAAAAGAGACTGCGCGGAGGCATCTCCGGGACCCGGCTCAGCTTCAGGTACAGTTCCGCCCCGGAGACGGGGCGGCTCGGGCAGATCAGGGATCTCCTCTCAGTAAGCCCGGCAGGAGAAGAGCTTAAGAAGAAGCTGCTTGAGTTCTACTGTATAATATTTGAGGCCGAAGCGCTTGTCCACGGCAGGGAACCAGAGGAGGTTCATCTGCATGAGATAGGCTCGCCCGATACAATGCTGGAAGCGGCCTCTGTTATTCTTCTGGTTTCAGGGGAAAAGGTTTTCTCCTCTCCGCTTCCCCTGGGAACGGGGGTTGTATCCTGCCAGCACGGGGAGATGCCCCTCCCGTCCCCGGCAGCTGCCGGGATACTTGAAGGGATACCTGTCCGAAAGACCGAGGTTCCTATGGAGTTGGTTACCCCCACAGGCGCGGCCCTGGTAAAACTTCTGGCGGGTTTTAAGGCCGGGGATTTCGTAATAAAAAAAACCGGGTACGGTATAGGAGAGCGCTCGGTGTTAAGGGTTTTTCTTGCCGACCGGGGGGACTCCGGTGAGGTCATCCAGGCGGAAACCGAAATAGATGATATGACCCCCGAAGATGCGGCTATACTCTCTGAGAGACTCAGGGAAGACTCACTGGATGTCACGGTTATTCCTCTCCTGATGAAAAAATCCCGCCC
>SLGR01000061.1 GCA_007136585.1 Candidatus Sumerlaeota bacterium
TAATAGAGAGCCCTGAATCCCGGGAGCGGCTTATAATCCTTGCCGGAGATAACCCGGAACTCATCAACGAGATAAACGATCTCCTTCAGAACGTAACAAACGCCAGGCTCGAGATAGAGATAATTGATTACCTTATAGAGATATCAAGGTACAGGAGGGAGATAGAGAGCATAGAACAGTCCATAGAGAGAAACCTTGAGAGACTGGATTTTCTCCGCGAGGAACGCGATGAGATAATAGAGGAGGCCCGTGAAGAAAGGGACAGCAAAATAGAGCGGGCCCGCAGGATACGTGATTCGGAGTTCTTTTTCAGAAGGAATTATGATGAACTGACAGGCGAACGGAAAAACCAGCCGTGGGATCCGGATGAATCAAGAGATAAGGCCAACGCCGCCATAGAGGCTGCCCGGGAAGAGTTCAGGGTTATAGAAGAGGAAGCTAGGGATAGGGTCAGGGCGCATGATGCGGTAATTGAGGGACAGCGTGAAGAGGTTGAGGAGAGACGGGAGATTTTAAGGGAGTACGAGAATAAGATCGCCCATATAAAGCTCAGCCTTGGTATACTTCTTACAGCTGAAGATGAGTACAGGCTTGAGGCCTTAAAATCAGGGTCTGTCATATATTCCCCGGAAGAGCGGGATCTTATAATGGCCGAGAGGGACCTGAAAACGGATGACGAGGAGTTCCGGGTTATGGTAAGGGGCGGACTTAAAAACCTTAACAGGGAGATAACACACGCCCTCGAAATCATCCCTTACGGGGAAACCCTGGGGTTTGAGGCTCTTCTTTCAGAGGCAGGTCTCAACAGGAGCGAGAACCTGGATGAGCTCAGCCGCCGCGGGGATGAGCTGATGGTCCTGATATCAGAGCGCATTACGGAAGAAGATTATGAGGGAGCTCGCCCCTACCTTATAGAGTATATAAACCTTGTGGATAGGAATATGAGCGTTCTTTTTGACGGCTACAGCCGGGGAGTCCTTTACCACCTGAAGGGCGATATGAGTTTAATAGAAGACGAGGATGATATCCTCTTCGTTTTACAGAAAATATCCATCGCCGTCGGTGAAGAGGTGGATTCAAGGATGCAGGAGAATATTGACAGGGCCGATCCGCGTCTCGTCACTTTATGCAACCTGCAGTCCGGGGAGGCTTTCAGTATTTTCAACGATCGTGTGGGCCAGGTATTTATAAGCGATATGGTAAGACTTAATGAGGAGATAAGGCAGGTCTTTGAGCTTAATTACCCGGAGCTTAAAGGAGAACTTCCTTCGGATACCTGGATACGGGATAACTTCGGAGAGGTCGAGAACCTTGATGACCTGAAGGAAGGGATAAGAGCTTATTATACGGAGATAGAGCCGGCTTTCATAAGTTTTGTGGAGGATAAGGACGGGATACTGAGACCCGGCGGCCTGGAGGATATAGTAAGCAGGGAACTTGAGAGAGCAGATACCCTTGAAGGGGTGAAATCGGCTCTTCAGGAGATAATGAACTTCATTCATTACTCCTTTGAACCCTCTATGGAAAGGGCTGCCGCGCTGACACCCACCAGGGAGTTTGACGAGGGTATAAAAGATAGTTACAGAGAGATGACTCCCGCCCCTGATTCTTACAGGGAATACATCCACTCCAGCAATGAGGCTCTGGCGGAGTATGTAAGCTTCATTGACAGCGATGCCGGGGAAAAGCTCCTTGAACTCTCCCGGATGTATGAAGGAGAAGACAGTTTTACAGGCTTCAATGTTACCGGGTACAGGTACTGGCAGGAGGTAAGCTCCGTTATCAGCGAGGCGGCGGCGAGGCACGGCATTGAGTGCGACCTTGACCGTATAGCCGAGAAACGCCTTTCGGAGGCCAGGGATATTGAGGACCTTGCCTTTATTCACCAGCAGCTTCTCGGAGAGGTCCAGAGCGTTATGGAGAAAGTAATGCACTCCCATATAAGCCAGATAGGGATGTCGGCCAATATGGTATACGTGGAAGACCTTCCTCCTCATTACGTCTCCCGCTGGATAACAGTGGAGCTTAGCCCCCGTTCGTTTCCTGATGGAGATACCTTCAGGGATACAAGCGGGGTAACCTACCGCAGCGCTCTATATAATACAAGAGATCCCGGCGACCCGGGGTTCACCGAAGAGGAGAAAATAGAGGGAAGAAATCTTTTTATGAGCATGTTTCCCCGGGACGGGAAGGTCCTTGTTGTTACCGACGCCAGGGATCCGATGGATCAGTACGGGCGCCGGGTAGCCTGGATATTCGCCGATACCAGCGGCGACGGCATACTGCAGAACGTTAACCTTAGAATGGACCAGAGTCCGCTTACAGACAGGAGGTACATAAACCTGCTCCCGGAAAGGGAGAATAACTCAATGCTTCAGACAGGGAGTATAAACCTGGATTCCGTAGGCGATCCTTCGGAGGATTTTTACGTGGGTCTGGAATCCGATATGGAAGCTCTCAGCGCTGCTCTGCAGTACATAAGCGGCGACCCCACGGCCGGAGAAGATCTCCTTGAAGAGGCCCGCAGGATATTTAATCACACCCCGAGCGACAGAAGGGATATAGGAAACTTCATGGAGGAAGAACTGAAGTTTGCGCGTCTTCTTGACGAGCTTATATTTGAGACGGTTAAGGAAAGCGGCGGGCACTACCAGGGCGGACGACTTGAGGATATAGCAAACAATTTTGTTGGGTACACAGAAGGAGAGGCCCGCCGGATACACCAGAAGGTGATAAGCGAGGCCGGGAGGATACTCGGCAACGTAGCCGTACAGAATGAGGACAGTCTCAGGGGGGTATATGACCACCTTTTCGGGGAGGTGAACTCCTCCCAGGGTTTCTTCGGAAGCATTTCTGTTATTAATAACGAGATTATCCTGCAGCTTGGTAAGATCGCTCCCGAGACCGCTCACAGCCTTGATGATGACTTAAACAGCATAGGGTTTAACCGGACGGGGGGCCCTGAAGAAGTCAGGGGGTACCTTATAGAGTGGCTGGCGGCTATGGACGAGACTCTTTCCGGGATAGAGGGGGCAGCTTATACTCCCGAAGGACTTTTAACTCTCACTCCGGAGGCAGAGGATGCCGGAGATATAAGAGAACTTATAACCGTTTTTGAAAAGGCCGTTAACGCGTACTCACACGCGGTGGCTCCGCTCCTGAGGGAGGATGCCGAAGGCAGATTTGTACAGGGTGAGCAGATGCAGAGGTTTGACCGGGTACTGCAGAAAAACGCCTATATGGCGGTTTATGATGCGGGCAGGGTTCCCACGGTATCGGGAAGGGATAAGGTCTTAAAGGGTTCCCAGGTAGGAGAACCCGATAATTATGTAAAGGTAAGGGACCTCGGGAAAACTATTAAAACCGCCGCTGTAGGAGCCCTGGGAACGGTAGCGCGCATTATTCTTCTGAGCACCCCGCTTGCGCCCTTTGTAATTATAGAGATGATTCCCCGCCTTATACATTCGCTTGTGGCATGGAGCGCGGCGCACAGGAGGGGCCCCCCGAAGGGCCTGATAGAGGAAGCCGGCAGGGCCCGCCGCCTCGGTACCAAACCAATGTTTGAGAACAGGTACAGGGTAGCCGTATACCAGCCTTACGGAGAGGGGCTTGAACCGGTTCTTTCGGTGCACAGGGAGACGCTTGAGAAACTCTCCCCCTTTACCCAGGGGTACCTTATAAGGCATGCTAAAAATACGCACCTCGTGGAATCCTGGGCTTCCTCTAACAGGATATCCGGCTGGGCGTTCAGAAAATTCAGGGGTCTCAGGGACCTGGGCGTATTTATTCTTGATATCACCGGAACCCGATTCAGTGAGAGTCGCGGCGAAAGTGAAAGAGAAGAGATATTCTCAGTGCTGAGACTCTTCCTCTTTATGACACCCCTGGCACCCTTTATGGCGGCATATTACGCCCCCGGGGTTATAAACGCCTTTATGCTCCGGTACCATATACAGAGAAGGGGCCCCCCGGAGAACCTGGTACACGAGGCCGCCGGGGCCGAATCACTGGACGAGGAACCGGGTTACAAAAACAGGTATACGGCGGCTCTTTTCCGTGAAGATAAAGAAGGGCGCCCCGTTCTTCATATTCACAAGGAGACCTTCCGGAAGCTTCCGGCGGTTATCCAGCACTACTTTATAAGGCACGCCAGGATATCCTACGCCGCCGGGCGCGCCGGAGGCGGAAGAGTAAGAACATTATTAAGAAAAGGGTTTGGTTTCTCCCGCAATACCGCCTCTCTGCTTCTCCTTCTTTCCGGTATGGGGATAGCAAGGGCGGCAGCTCTTATAACAGGCCGGTTCAGGGGCTCCCGGCAGGAGGATAAACCCCATCTTAAGAGGGATGAACCAAGAGAGAGGACCCTGGCCAGGATAGCTGGAAAACTTAAAAGGATAACCGCCGCGGTCATTATAACCGGGATCCTTGCCGGGACAGCCTCCTGGGCGATGCCTCA
>SLGR01000172.1 GCA_007136585.1 Candidatus Sumerlaeota bacterium
TGAAAAGAATGTAAAAAACGTGGTCCGGTGGGGTTATTCTCCCAGGCTGCGGAAATACTCTTCTATGAGACGCCTGTACCTCTCGGGGTGTCTTCTGCGCAGAGCTTCAAGAATCTTCTGTCTGAACTCGCGCCCGGTGAGGGCCTCTCCGGGGGCAGGTATCTCAACGGGCCTCTCGCCGGTTCCCCTTTCCCCCCTTCGCCCGGCCTCGCCGCCGTGGCGTCTTGATACAGGGGTCAGTTCAAACCCGGAAGGCATATCCATAAGAGCCTGCATAAAGGATTCAAGACCCGAATCCGACTGCAGCAGGTAGCTCAAGGCCCTCCGTTCTTCAGGCAGGGCCTCCGAGGGCGCCGGCTCCCTTAGAAACCCGGCGGCCTTTTCCATATGAATAGAAGCGGCGGCAAGGTTGCCGGCAATCTCCGGGTCTATCATGGCGGTCCTGTAACCAAGGGCGTCAAGACCTTCCATAACGGTCTCAAGATCGGAAATTAACTCTTCCTGCCGGAGGGCTAAACCTCTGGAAGACTCCTCTTCTTCTTCTCCCAGGTAGGAGCTCTCCTCTACCCCCTTCTCCAGTTCCTCCAGAAAGGCCGTCACGGCTTCCCTCTCCCTGCCCGGGGGCAGATCCTCCAGGTATTCCCTTATCAGTTCCGGCGCTCTATCAAGGTGTCCCCGGACAAACTCGGAATCCGCTTCCCGGGAGAAAAAACCGGTTGTGGATTTCATAAACTTATAACTTTCTTTCAGAGAGCCCATACGTTTTTTCTCATACTCCCGCCGGAGCGGTTCAGCACCCTCAATAAGGCTTTCCGTATCTTCTATGAGCTCTTCCTGCCCCCTTATGATCCTGGAGAGTTCTCCCGAGATATCCCCTGCCCTGTCATAAAGCGAATCGGCTCTTGAATCCTGCGCGGTTCCGGCAGCCTGGTGGATGGTCTCGGATATGCTCTGAAGGGCAGCGATAACCTCTTCAATAAGCTCGGAGGCGCGGTCATAATCCCCCTCTCTAAGCGCTTCCTCAATTTCGTCAACCAGGGACCTGGCCGAGTCCATGTCAATCTGCTGGATACTCTCCAGATTTATGAACTCATCAGGAAGATCCCCGTGAGCTTCGGCAAGCGACCTTCTCAGCTCATCAAGCAGGGCCTTAAGCCTGTCAAGTCTCCGCATTATCTCTTCGGGGGCCGCCTCAGGATCTCTCAGAAGGTCTGATATATCCCTGGCGCTTTCCATTGAATCTGCCGCGGAGGAGAGGATATCGCTCATATTCTCCCGTTTCAGGGCCTCGCCGGAGACAGAGAGCATCCTCTCCAGCCGGGAACTGAGTTCCGCGGCTTTTTCGTCTGCCGCGTCGTCACGGGCCTCAACTGCCTGCTCCAGTTCCGGGATCGTACCGGTTTTAATCATATCCGAACTCCGGTGAAGTCCCTTAAACTCCTCCAGGGTGACCGGCTCGAGATGGGGGTCTCTTTCCATTCTTTCAATAAGCCGGCTGTAACTCTCTTCAAGCTTATCGGCGGCTTCCTGCAGGCTTTCCGCGTGTGAAGCGGCTTTTTTAAAATCCCCTGTCTCAAGCGCAGACTCGGTATCGTAACTTTCTTCAAGCATAGAAAGAATCTTCTCTTCCAGCCTACCGGCCTCCTCCAGAAGGTCTCGGTGTTCTTCCCTGAACCCCTTGACCTTCAGCTGTATCTGGGCCGAGTACCCGGTTGAGGGTCCGTAGAGGGTATTGGTATCTTCGGCTCCGACCCTGAAGGTTATAATGCTCCCGGGAAGAGCCCCCGTACCGGATATATCCCAGAGATGCGAAAACTCAAAGAGCCGGGGTTTATCCCTCGGGGATCTCACGGGTTCACGCCGCTCCGGACCGCCGACATCCACCCTGTAAGTTATGTATATTTCCGAAAGACCCACATCATCTCGGGCTATACCTTCAACAGGGATCCTTGCATCAGGAGGGACCTCCAACTCAGCGACGGGGGTGATAAGCTCAACCTCGGGGCTGCGATCTCTTAGAACCCTGACCGGATACCTCGGGGGATCTGTTTCCTCCAACCCGGTTTCTCCGGTAAGGATAATACCGTATGAACTCTGGTCGCTCAGCTTCAGAGTTCCTTCTGCCGCCGATGTTGAGATAACCTTCATTGGGATACTCTCACCGCCGGCGTTTATCCGGGCATCCCGGATTTCCGCTGTGCTTTCTGCCCTTACTGTAACCTTTGTTCCCTTTAGGGCTTCAATGGCCGGTTCCGAAGTCTTATAATCCTCCTTGCCGGTATAAGAAGGGTAATGGTAGGTAAGCTCAAGTTCTTTTACTCTCGGGGGACGGCTTATTGTTACGGTATACCAACGGCTCCGGGCGCCGGGCACTGTCACCCGGTATGAAGTTTCCTCGCGGATATCAGTTATGGTTGTGGTGAAAGTAGAGCGGGATCCGGAAAAGCCCTGCTCTCGAACCTCCCCCAGCCTCCGGACCTCCATCCGTGGAGGGGACGGGGAATTTGTCAGAGCCGTAACCTCAAGATCGTCTCCGGAAGCGACAGAAGTATCTCCCGGCCTTACTGAAAGAGTGTACTGGGGAGACCTCAGCAAGGAGTTATATAAGGCCTCGCCGCCGCGGAGAAAAGGACGGGGATTGGCCGTAAAACCCGCGAAAAAAACAGTTCCGAGGATACCTGCAAGCAGGATATTCTTCATAACACGCCTGAGGCTTAAAGCCGAGGACGGTACCGCCCCCAGTTTCTCCGCGGTTTCATCCAGAAGCCTCTCTAAGGCGGCCGAAGCCACCGGGTTTGAAACGTATTTCGGGTACTCCCGGTGCAGGGACAAGGCGTTTACAACGGAGTCTTCAATTCCGGGGCACTTTCTTTCAAGAGATCTATTGAGACCTTCCAGGGTCATCGGGCCCTTAAGCGTTACGGAGACTATCTCTCGCACAAAGAAAATTACCGGGATAAGAACGGCCGCGCCCAGAAGCACTCTCAGGATCAGGATCGGCAGACCGGGAAAGGAGGCAGCCAGCAGAGCAGTTATGAGAACACCGGAAAAAACCAATACCAGAAACCGGATAAGAGCGTCAATGTAAACCCTGACGAACTGTCTTACGGCAAAAATAAGCAGTCTTCTTCTTATCCGCCCGACCGCGGAGTTCATACAAGCCCCCTTCTTCTTCTGAGAAACCACTCAAGACACATAACTGTAATTATTAAAATATAAAAAGGAGCCCAGTGCCAGTTTACTCGCCTGAAAACATCCCTGCCGCGGTGAATTCCGTGAACCGCGCTCAAAATTTCCTCTGCCTCCAGCTCAGAGACAGGGTAATACCCGCCCCCGGAAATCCGGGACATCTCCTTAAGAAGACTCCGGTTAAGGGCCGTCTCTACCATCTCCGGGTCAACCTCTATACCACTGAACTCCGCCCGGTCCTGCCCGAGAGTCTCTCCCCCGTAAACGGCGTCGGCACTGACCCTGTAAACCCCTTCCTCCTCCACGGGGGCGGATATACTGTACCATCCCTTATCCCCTTCCGGCAGCGCTTCTCCGAGAAAAAGAGTTCTTCCCGATGGAGCGGCAAGTTCAACGGTAACACCGGCCCCGTCTACGGGGTTCCAGTGGTTGTCAACCACTTTTATATTGAACCTTACACGTTCCCCCTTCCCGACCCTGTCTCTCCCCGGGAAAACCCTGACATTAGAGTGTTCGGCGCTCTGTATCATATACCTGACCACTCCCTGCCAGAACTCGTTATAATAGAACGGTGACCGGTCTTGGCCGGCCAGGCCCAGGCACCACCGCCAGGTTGAGTTGGCGTTAAAGGCCATTACCCTTCCCCTACCGTAATTCATTACGGAAAGAACCGGAACTCTTCCTGGCCCTTCCAGGAGAACTGTGCTGCCCGGCCTGGGCCTGAGGGAAGGATCATACCCTTCCAACTCCGGCATATCTTCCCATATCCGGGCGGAAACCTCCTCGTCCCGGGCAAGGTTTACAAGAGGATGGGAGAGCCCTGAAGCGGGGCGGGGAGAAAACTCCTCCACCACCCACCGGGAATCATCCGGACTGAACTCAACCGGAAGTATCTCTTCAACCGGCGTCCCCTCGTACCCGCCCCGTCGGAAAGAATCTTCTCCCCCTGTCATTATGAACCCGCCCCCCTCAGAGACGAAATCCTTTATATGTTCAAGGTATACCCTGGGAAAGAAACGCCTATAGGAGAAATTGTCATATATGAGAAGGTCAAAGTTGTATATTTCCCTGGTGAACATCTCCCGTGCCGGAAAATGTATGAGGGAAAGCTCATTTTCGGGCACAATCGTTTCGTTCTCGGGGTTCCTTAGTATTAGGAACGAGACCAACTCCACCTGAGGATCACTGGTTATAAGACGGCGGAAGAAGGAGTACTCCCAGGTAGGGCGGCCGGCGACATACA
>SLGR01000128.1 GCA_007136585.1 Candidatus Sumerlaeota bacterium
ACTATGGCAACCGAAGCTGAAGCCCCGATTCTGGAAGCTCCCGCCCTGATCATATCATCCGCGTCGCTGGTTGTCCGTATACCCCCGGAGGCTTTGACCCCCATAGCGGGACCTACAACCTCCCTCATAAGAGAAATATCCTCAGCCGTGGCCCCGCCGGGTCCGAACCCGGTGGATGTCTTAACAAAATCAGCCCCGGCTTTTCTGGCTATGATACACCCCTGCCTTATCTGCTCTCTGTTTAGCAGCGCTGTCTCAAGTATTACCTTAAGAACCTTCCCCTCGGTTGCCTGTCTGACTGCCTTTATATCATCCTCCACCAGCTGAATATTCCCCGACTTAAGGGCCCCCACATTTATAACCATATCTATCTCGTCGGCGCCGTTTGCGATAGCGTCCCTCGCCTCAAGAGCCTTAACCGTGGGAGTCGTAGCCCCCAGCGGAAACCCCACTACGGTAGTTACCCCCACTCCGCTACCCGAAAGAAGCTGGCCTGCGAGTTTCACATTTGCGGGGTTGACACATACGGTGGCAAACCCGTAATTTCTCGCTTCCCCGCACAGTTTTTCAATCTGTTCCTGTGTAGCATCAGCCTTTAAGAGCGTATGGTCAATATACCCGGATAACCCGCCCACGGAACCTGAAACCTGCTTTGAAGAGACCCTGGAGGCTCCCGCGGCTATAACGGAATTCACGGCCTCGGACCTGTGAAGAACACAGAGTCCGCATTCTATACATTCATCGACATTATCCCCGCACGGAGCGGAGGGATAATATCCCTTGTTGTCTGCAGCCGTCTTAAACGGCAGATCAAGCGCATCCCGCACGGTCACTCCCAGGTTTTTACTGTCCGTAACGGTTACTCCCAGGTTCCTGAGCGCGCTTAACATTCCGCTTACCTGTCTCATAAAAAAGGAGGTGGGCGCCGGGACAGGTCCACCGCAGCAGATAACGGAATCCGAAGCGGCAACAACCTTCATCCCCCTTCTCAAGGCCAGCAGGACAATATTTGAAACCGGGTTATCGGCTATCATTCCTGATATTTTTGAGAGAGCGTTGAGAGTCATTACGGGAATTACTACAGCCTCAAACCTGTCAAGAAGCGCCCTGTCCCATATCCGGGCGCTGTCAATTATTTCGCCGCACCCCGAAGATAGAACCCTGTTGCGTCCGATAATTCTCTCAGCCGAGGGAGTAAGGTAAGCCGCAAAACTTATACCGGAGCCTGAAAGTTCCTTGACCCTCTCCAGGGCCTCATCAACAAGGCGGTCTCCCCCGGTAAAGATCAAAAGAATACTCCTGCCGCCGCCTTTCCCGGCGCGAATCCTCTCCAGACTTTCCTTTGTTATACGTTCAAACAGAGCTTCCTTCACTTAACTCCTCCTTGGCGCTCGGCCGATAAATTTCAATGGAATTTCCTGAATTTTCCGCTGCCGCCGAGAGTATCTATTACCCCTGCTATTATGGTTCTTACCGGCCCCGAACCTACACCCAGAATCTGCCGGCAGGAACTTCCCTCGTCCAGGACCAGGACCGTGTCTCCCCTGCCGGAGCCTGATGCGTGGTCAATAGCAAGCTGCGTCTCACCACAAGGTTTCCCGGTAAACCCGTCCACGGGCTCGACCAGCATAAGTTTCCTTCCCTCAAGCAGAGGGTGCTTTCTTGTAGCCCAGACATTACCAACTACACGAGCAACGAACATTTTAATCCACCGAGACCCCGTCTATTATTCCTACTACGGCGTTATGACATACCGGAGCGTCCTCAAACGCCTGGCAGGCCTCTTTTGAAGAAACATAAAAGACATATTCGGATGAACCGGCCCCCACGGCATCAAGGGCTATAAGTGACCTTTCAGAATCCGGAGTCTCATCCCCGCCGTCGCTTAGTATCCTGCCTGCCTGCTCCCAGCTCAGCGGTTTAAGAAGCAGTATCTTCTTACCCTTAAGGGTCGGGTATTTTGCCGTGCTTATAACCCGCCCTACAACCTTTGCGGCTTTCAATGTTTCGCCTCTAACTCTTTTATCTGATTTACCCGGCGGGCGTGACGCCCTCCCTCAAACTCGGCGCCCAGGAACTTCTCGGCAGCAGAAGAAGCCTCCTTAAATGAGACCGAGTCAGCGCCCAGACAAAGTATATTTGTATTATTATGCCTTACGGTCAGAGCAGCATCTTCAGGTCTCAGAACCGCGGCTGCCCTTATCCCCCTCACCTTATTGGCCGCCATACACATTCCAAACCCGCTTCCGCAGAGAAGGATTCCCTTATCCGATTTACCTGAAGAAACTCTTAAGGCAACCTTTTCAGCATAAACCGGGTAATCCGCCGAACTGCTGGATGATGTCCCCTCGTCATTCACCTCATAACCCGCTTCCGAAAGGAACTTCTTAAGCTGCTCTTTGAGTTCGTACCCCCTGTGATCTGATCCAAGCGACACCTTCATAACATATACCTTTTCTCTGCCTGGGATATCTTTTCAAGCCTGCGGCTGTGCCTGCCGCCTCCGAAAGGAGTCTCAAGCCAACCGTCAACTATATCGCGCGCCGCCAGGGTCCCGATCATCTTGCCTCCAAGGCAGAGGATGTTGCAGTCATCGTGTTCAGAAGCATAGACTCCCGTAAGCCTGTTGTAGGCCGTAACGGCCCGGATCCCTCTTACCTTGTTTGCCGCAAGACAGACCCCGGCACCTGTCCCGTCAAAAAGTATACCTTTTGGAAACTGCCCTTCAGAAACAGCGCGCGCCACCAGCAGGGCATAATCCGGATAATCACAGGAGCTCTCGTCATAAGTCCCGAAATCCACAACCTCGACGTCTTTTCCCTCAAGGTACTTCTTTATATCCTCCTTAAGGGAGAACCCCCCGTGATCCGAACCTACTGCTATCCTTATCACAGTATACTCTTCCTTAACCCGGGGTGCGGGCTTGGTATCACGACCCTGCGTATGAGCAGGCCGTCTTTTTTAATAGCCTGGCAGCCTCCGTTTACCGCGCTCCTTACCGCGCCGACACTCCCTGTCAGGGTTACATACCCCTTTCCGCCCAGGGCGTTTGCAAGACGCACATCTATAAGCTTTATATCAGCTTTTTTCGCCGCGGCATCCGCCGCCGCAACCGCGGCCGCGGCCGAGAATGTTTCTATAACCCCGAGCGCGTCCAGCGCGGGTATATCAGAAGTTCCCCGTATAGCCGGGAAAAGCTGCGGATGAGCGTTTGGTATAAGCAGCTTATCCACAAAAGCATCTCCCGCCAACCCTAAACCTCTCTGGAGCGAGCTCTCCACATTTGCAGTATCCCCCGCTATAATGACTATGAACTTTCCCGGGCATACAGAATGGGCTTCTACAAGGTCGCTACCGGCCGTCTTGAGCAAGGCATCGCCCACCTCAAACCCCTTGGCCACGCTGCACAACTCAATAACCCCCACCGCATTTCCTCCTCGGAGGTTGAAAGTTTGAAAGTTCACATTTTACCTCTCTTAAGCATTACATTAAACCCGTCAAAATACATCATCTTTCAATCTTTCAACCTCCGAGGAATATAAAATCGCTGTCCACGGAGGTTACTTTTCCTGCGATGCTGGCATGCACCGCCGAACCCAGCTCCCCTTCCGGAATATCCGCGATCAGATCTCCTTCATTCACCTCCCGGCCGGGCTCAACAACCGGCCTGGCAGCCAAACCCGCATGCTGCTTAAGAGGTATGGCAACCGAAGATACCTCTACATCCCTTACAGGAAGAGCGGGGTTATCATACTTTCCGATATCAAGTCTCGCTGTAAGTCTTTCAGAGCTAACCCGCCTGAACCCGCGCTCGGGATGTGTCTCAAGCTCCGAGCTTCGGTGAGGGTTCTTAACTCCTTTTTCAGAAAGAGTTCTCTTTATCCCTCTTATTATCCCGCTGGGCGAGAGATCCAGCGGACAGGCGTACATAGTGCAGAGTTCGCACTCACAGCAGAGACACGAGTTGCTCATATGTTCTTTCGGATGTTCATCACCGACAAAAAGACTCCTCATTATCCTGTGCGGCTCCAGCAAATGCCCCAGAAGGTACCGCGGGCAAAGCACCGTGCAGTCAAAACACTGATCGCAGACCGAACGTCCCCTCCGCTCAGAGGCCTCCGGGGTAAGACGCTTCTTAACCACCACCGGATGGTCTTCCGGAAGTAGAAGGACCCCTCCCGTAACCTTATCTATAAGAAAATCCTCATCCCTGATCACCCCGGTCATCGGACCTCCCGATATAACGGCGTAATCCTCAATCAGCGGGCGCGCCGCCTTTATAAGTTCCGAGGCCGCAGTCCCCAAAGGAACCTCGGCCATATAAGGCTCTTTTACCTCCCCCGCTACCGTAACCCACCTGCCGGTAACGGGAGCCGACTCTTTTACAGCCCTGAAGATATTCAGAAGCGTATTTACATTTAAAACCACAGCC
>SLGR01000038.1 GCA_007136585.1 Candidatus Sumerlaeota bacterium
GTAACCGTCTTCAGGGTACTCAAGTCCCTCGCAGAACTCAAGCGCAGCCCCCCAGTTTCCCGAAGAGCCCGCAATACCGCTCATATCCTTTATCCATGTAAGCCCCGTCCTCAGATCCGTCACGGTACCGTCCCCGTTATCCTCAAAATTCATACCTAACCCGGCATAAAAATCATACGGAGGAGTATAATTATTGTCGTAACGCACAACAATGGGCCTGCTGTCAGCAGTAGTTGAGGAATGAGCCACAACATACCTGCCCGCTCTTAGAGTAAAGTATTCCGCGCCCCCGGATCCCGGAGATTGTGTTGAGGTCCATCTGCCTCCCAAAGAACCGGCAAAATAATGCGGGTGCAGGGTTTCCGGCCTGTACTGAATTACCGATACCAGCTGATTTACAGTAGGCAGTACCCAGTTGTTATGTCCTGCAAAACTTGCGTTGTTCAAAATTTCCACAAAGTTTTCAGCTTCCTCATAAGTCATCTCACTTCCAAAATCGCTGTAGTCCCAGTTATTAGGCCACATCAGGCCCGTAACAAGATCGGTTGTCGTTCCGTTCTGGTTATCCCTGAAATGCGTTTTCGGAGGGTAATGCACGTACCTGGCATCAGCCCCCGCAGGACTTTCGTACGGGGCAAGGTACGCGTCCCACTGCCCGCTTGAAGGTATTGACTTTAAATGCAGAAACACCCCCGATACAATAGGGCGCATGTAATACCCGCTCCCCCCCATACCCGAAACACGTCCGGTTGAATAAATAGTGTAATACCTTGTAAGCTCTCCTGCATTATCCTCACCCGGAGTTATACTCACGGAATACTCTCCTTCAGAACCGGAAATACTATTCCAGCCGGTATCCTCTTCAGTACAGTAAAAAAGCGTGAAAGGCTCTTCAGGATCCTCTCCTAAAACATTTTCAACATAATATTCCGGCGTAGGAGAAGCCATAAGAAGCCAGGCCTTAGCCCGGGCAATCCCGGCTTCCGCAACATTGAACGCGACAGACTGCTTCTCCTCCCTTATATTCACAAGCCGGGGATGCTGGGTTATGAAAAGGTAGGCATACCCCAGAAGCATCAGTATTATAACGGCTATTATCGCCAGCAAAAGCACTGAACCACTTATTTTTTCTTTTTTCACCTTTTCCGGGTTAATTTCCTTTTTATTTTATAAGATTTCAGCAGGAAGGCGCTGCTGGCAGATACATATTTTCCCTTTTGTATTCAAAACCTGGACTTTCTACCTACCTTGCGGTATTCCTCAGGAAAAGCTTCAGCGTATCAGCTCTTTGCTCGGAGGATTCTTCACCCTCACCCCTGTAAGCATAGACCTTCTCCCGGTCAGTGTATATCCCAATCAGGTGATCGTTTTCCTCATCGGGCAGGTAGAATAAGGCATCAACAACATCTTCCACTACAAGTATATCGTCCTCTCCTTCTCTTACGATACGGATCTGTTTTTCATTACTATCATAAAAAACATTTACCGTATTGCCGTCACGGTTGAGAAACTCAATCCCGTCATCTTCAATTGAAACAATCTCAACCGCCTCTGTCAACTCGGACCTCAGGAACCTTCTGGCTATATGATATTCTACTTGTATGGCTGACCTTGCTGTGGCCCTGAAAACCTGCAGGTTGAAGTCCGTTATCATCACAGCCACAGTAAAAACTATTATCCCCCCCATAAGCATAGCTACTATGAGCTCTACTAAAGTCAACCCGTCTTTTTTTTTTTTTTCTTTTTCCCGAGTCTTATCTGCCGGGAGTTACAATACTTTCCAGCCGGGTTTTTCTCTCCTCGCCGTCTACAGTCCAGGTCACCGACACGATCACTACCTGGTACCGGGCTTCGGGAGCAAGATCCCAGGCAACAGTGGGATCACCTACCCCTATCCCCGGCAAACCGGGCACACTGGCCTTGAAATACCTCGCAAACTCGGTTCCGTAACGGGTATCGTGATCAACCGTGGCCACATAAGGCACGAAATGCTTATGGGAGAAAGCCCTCCATTCCTCAAGTTTTTCCTCGCCGAAATGAAGCGCAAAATCATGCCTCCTGGCCTCTATATCCCGCTCCCCTCCGAGGTAGAAGTAAAACATGCTGGCCACGGTTACCCCCAGAAGGATAACCATTGCCACTATAACCTCAACCAGCGTAAACCCCTTTTCTCCGGCAGGGTTTTTTTTACCGTTTTTTAACAAGTACCTCCTTCCGGGCGGCCTTCACCCCCGGAGACCCCGGGGGTGATGAACCAGTCCCGTTCCTGCTTATAAAATCCCTTCTCTCCTAAAAATCGACATCAATAGTCGTGGCAGCGCCGGCCCCGCCTTCGGCGGTTACAGTAATATCGGATGCGTCACCAGTGCCTGAAGTAGTTACCGTGAAATCATTGTCGCCCCCGGTCACTGTAAACTCCGTAAAAAATGTATTGGCGCTTGCGTCAACTCCCAAGACATCATCAGAATCACCGGAAAAATTATGGTTAAAATCTCCGAACTCGGCGTAATAAACCCTAAGCGCCGAGGCGACCGACCCTACAAGAGCAGTACCCTCCTGCGCCCTGGCGCGCTGAACATAGTTCCTGTACATCGGAACGGATATCGTCGCGAGTATACCTACGATCACCATTACGACAACCAGTTCCACCAGGGTAAAACCCCGGGATTTTCTGTAATCTTTCTTCATTTTTTTCTCTCCTCTTCGTTTCTTCACCTGAACCCCTAAAAAGTAACTGTAAGCACCTCCTCAATAGTGGTTACACCCTCCAGCATCTTCTTTACCGCGGCCTCCCTCAGGGTAACCATCCCGGATTCCCTGGCTTTGGCCCTTATCTTAACGTCGGCCGCCCCTTCTATGATAAGCTCTGTCAGTTCATCGGAAACCGGGAGCATCTCATATACAGCTGTCCTCCCGCGGTACCCCGTATCAAAGCACCTGTTGCACCCTTTTCCCTGATAGAGAGTTCCCGCCTTTTCCGGATCCAACCCCAGTTTTTTCAGGGCGGTTCCGCTTACCTTCGCCTCCTCCCGGCAGTCCGGGCATATCTTCCTCACAAGCCTCTGCGCTATTACAAGTATAACCGCATCCGCTATAAGAAACGTGTCAACCCCCATATACCTGAGCCTGGTCAGTGTGGCCACGGCATCATTGGTATGAAGGGTAGAGAGAACCAGGTGCCCCGTAAGAGCGGCCTGAATCGCTATCTCGGCGGTCTCCCGGTCCCTGATCTCCCCAACCATTATGACATCGGGGTCCTGGCGAAGGACGGCGCGGAGGAAATTCGCAAAAGTAAGGTTTATTGCAGCGTTTACCTGCACCTGGTTTATACGTCTGATCTGGTACTCCACCGGGTCTTCAACAGTGGTGATATTCCTCTCCGGGGTATTTATGTAATTAAGGCCCGAGTAGAGGGTGGTTGTCTTACCGCTTCCTGTCGGCCCTGTCACGAGTATCATCCCCAGGGGAGCCTCAAGCGCCTCCCTGTACAGGTCCATATCCCTTTCGGTAAACCCGAGCTGCTCCAGTTCAAGGGAGAGCCCGGATTGCTGCAGAACCCTCATAACAACCTTCTCACCGAACAGGGAAGGGAGTGTGGAAACCCTTATATTGACCTTCTTCCCCGCCACAAAGACCCTTATCTTTCCGTCCTGCGGGAACCGCCTTTCCGCTATATCAAGGTTTGCAAGCACCTTGATCCTTGAGGCTATCGCCGCGTAAGCTTTCTTGGCGGGGCCGGGAAACTCCCGGAGCTCGCCGTCAATCCGCAGCCTGAGCGAAACCCCGTCCTCCAGCGGTTCAATATGTATGTCTGTAGCGTTATTCTTAACGGCCTCTGTTATGACGGAGTTAACATACTTGACTATCGGCTGATCCTCAGCATCATACTCTCCGTCTTCAATCGAAGGCATCTCGTCTTCATCAGACTGTATCTCAACCTCAACGGTTTCGGTAAGGTCGCTGAGTCCGGAGAATCCTCCGAATACTTTTTCAATATGTTTTTCAACAGCGTCCTCTGAATCCAGCATCGGGGTTACCTTTAATTCCGAAGCCTTCTCAATTTCTTCAATAGCTATAACGTTTGCCGGATCAGCCATCGCTACCATAAGGGTACTGTTGTTTTTGCTTACCGGAACCGCCCTGAACCGGCGCGCCAGGGTCTCCGGCACTGTTTTTCTCAGTTCCGGATCGGGCTCGCCTAATTCACCAAGGTCTATATACTCAACACCTTTCTGGAAGGCCAGAGCCTCCATAAGGTCTTTCTGAGTTATCAGATCGAGGCGGGTAAGTATCTGTCCTATCTTTTCCCCGGATTTCTGCTGCTCATCAAGCGCCTCATCCAGCTGCTGCTGGGTCAGCTTTCCCCTGGATACAAGTATCTCGCCTATGAGTTTTCTTTTAAACGGATTTATTA
>SLGR01000220.1 GCA_007136585.1 Candidatus Sumerlaeota bacterium
AAGGTGTATCCCAGAACATCCAGGTCGCCCTCAAACTCAACCTCATCCTCTTCCGGGTCCCCTACCTCGTCAAGAGGGACGGTGCTCGCGTACTTTAACTCGTCAGAATCGGCGCAATCATAGGATATGTGAGGGTTTCCTGCAGTATCAAGAGCGAGAGACATCCTGCCCGTATCCTCGCTCTCTACAGTCTCTGTCTCCCACTCCCCGGCTGATCCGTAGGCGTACTTCAGACTCATAACCTGATTATGGCGCGCGCGGTAGGCTATATGTATACTATCGTTTGAATCCATCGCCGCGGAGCCCCACTGATCCCAGTTATCAACCTCCTCAACCTCCCAGTCTCCGTCCGTAAGCACCGCGTATTTCAGGCTGCTTCCGCGCGAGTAAACTATATGGGGGGTATCGGAGGAGTCTATAAGGATTTCGCTTGACATAAAAGAAGTGTCCGCGGGATCGTCAATATCGGTCTCGACCCATTCACTCCCATCGAAATAGGCATAAACAAGCTGCATATCAGGAAAACTCTCTTCGTGGTAATAGGAGATATGCGGGTTATCGTCACTGTCAAATGCAAGGGATATACCGGATATCTGGGCCCGGTCATTTATCTGCGAGGGGGGGACGTTGCCGTTTGGACCCTGCTTATGGGCGTACTTAAGTCCTTCGTTTCTGTATGCTATACCTGGATCTCCGTCACTATCAATGGCTATTGACGGGTCCATACCGTGATCTCCGTCAACAATATCAACCTCCCACTCGGTCCCGTCATAATGCGCATATGAAATTTCTGAAGGCGATTCTGAAGCTCCGCGATAGGCTATATGCGGAAGCCCGTCGGAGTCAAGAACCATTGATATATCGGAACCGGAATGCAGAGTTCCGGCCGCCACCTCCTTAACCCACTGGTTTCCGTCCCAGCGGGCATAATTTAAGTTAAGTTCGTTATCGCTGTAGGCGATATGCGGGTTTCCCGCCCCATCCACCCCTATAGCGTTATAGGTTCCGACAAAATCCCCTGAATCCACCCCGGAGATATTCCACCGCGCAGATGCTCCTGAGACCATTCCCATAGTTAAGATCCCCGCCGCCATAGCCGGTATTATAAACTGTTTTCTCATTTTTCCCTCCGATTATTAGAGTAAATAAACAACTGCGATGCTACACTTTATAAAAAAACACTTTCCGAATCAAGACGCTTTAACTTATTTTACTGCTCTTATTCTTCAGTAAGAAAGAACCCCGTCCTGGAGCTCTCCCTCTCACCGGTAAAGCTTACGGCCTTGTAGTAATAAGTCGTTCCGCCCTGGAGTCCTGTCAGGGTAAAGCTGTGGTTGAGTCTATCTTCCGTGGAAGCCTTTAGGTTTCCGTAGTCGGGGGTCAGTCCGTAGCGGATCCTGCTCATGGACTCTATCTCAGTCCTCCAGCTTACGACGGCTTCTTCGGACGTTGTCGTGACTTCAAGGTCTCTTATCTCCAGGGCCTCTTCTTCCCTTTCCCGCTTCTCTCTCTCACTCCTCTCTTTCTCTTTCAGCACTTTTTCGTCAAGCTCCTCGACCCTTCCGCGTATCGTCCCTATACTTGAGAACCCTATATCAACCGCCTCCGCGTCTGGGACAGGTAAGAGAGCAGCAAGGGCCAGAGAGGATATAATAAGAAACAAACCCCGGTTCATGGCAGGTTAAAGTAACGGTTCAGCGTTATATTTACAGCAAATGCAAAATCTCCGAGCGATATTTCCGTTGAGCGGTCCCGGAGGTAAATATACTGAGGCCCGAAATCAAGCTCCAGGCAGAGTCTCTCTGTTATGAAATACTCCCCCCCAAGGAAGAACCCTCCCAGGTACCCGCCCCCGCGGGTCTCCTCACCCTTAAAGTTAAAGTAGAGGAACTCCCACCCGGCCAGGGTCTTTATCCCTCCTCCGCCCAGCTGGAAATACCGGTACCCTCTCAGCCCCCCGGCGGTTATATCATCCGCAAGCAGAATACGGGGAGCTATGGCGTACTCGGCTGTGGAGAAATACTTAAACCCCGCCCCGGGATAGCTGAGGAAAAGCCCCCAGGACCCTGACTTGAAACCGCACCCGGCAAAAGAGGAAGCGGCGGGAAGAAGCGCGGCGGAAACGAGAACAATCCTTAATAATCTTTTAAACGCGGTAAATTTGAGCATATTATACTATTTATATTACAAATATTTTTACGGCAGGCAAATAGCTCTTGACCAGAATATAATTATATTTGTATACTTTGCCAGATTTTAGAAATTTAAGATAATAATGAGAAATATCATAAAAGCTGTTTTAGCGCCGGTACTTGCCGGCCTTATTGTCTTTCCGGCAGCCGCGGATCCCGGCTCTGCCATAGAAAGAACCTCTCTGGGGCTCGGATACCCCTACATATCCGTAAGAAACGCCCTGACGCCCCGGGTCTCGGTGGAGGGAAGGTTCGCTTTTTCGGATGAGATTCAGATATACGGGGCCCGGGGGTACTATACCTTAAGGCAGGTGGAGAGACTCTCACTCTTATCCGGTCTGGAGGTTGATTTCGTCTCTTTTAAGACCGGAAGCGTCTCCGGGTACGGGCTTATAGCCTACCCTTTCCTGGGGGGAGAGTACCGGGTAGCGGAGAGGATATCTCTGCTGATGGATTTCGGCCCTGCCTTTATACACTTAAAGGAGAATGATTTTTCCCTTACGCTTGACGGACTGGAGTGGGTGGTCAACCTGGGGGTATATTATCATTTCAGATGAATAAACACGCGCCAAGGATAATTTTTCTGAGTCTCATACTGGGATTGTCCGGTTCCGGAAGGCTCCTCTCTTCAATAAGGTTCGGACTCCCCTCCGCCGTAAAGAGCAGGGTTGAGGAACTTGAGGAAAAACACGCTGAAGAGGCCGCCAGGCGGAGCGTCACCGAAACCAGAATACTGGGAACGATGAACCCGCTTGATATAGCGGATGCGCGGGCGCTTGTCATAGCGCCGGGTTCCGCGGGGGCGCAGGGGTTCTTTTCGTTTGACCTGGGCGAGCCGGTAAGCACCCTCTTTAAGATAACCGACGACGGGACAAGCGTGGAGTACAAGGAGGTTACCTATACCAGGACCGAAACGGTGCGTATAGAGAACGAGGCGGGCGAGATCGAGGAGCGCGAGGAAGAGATTGATATCACTCAGACTGTCTACCCGGTCGCGATCGTAGACCTTGATGAGAATTATTTCATAGCCTGTTTTGACGAGGAGGGAGACCTGGGCATTATTGAACATAATTACCTTGTAAGGAAAAACGACGGGGCGGTCTTTGTTATGCCCGACTCCCGCCCGCTTACCGGAACACTGCAGCATATCTATATGAATATGTTTGCCAATGAGGATTTCTCCGATTTCATTCAGACCGACGCGGAAGGAAATATCTATTACCTGGACCCCGTCGAGGTAAACAGGCTCAATATTGATGACCCCGGGAATATAACACACCAGCCGTTGACCCAGGCGAGCAATATACACGAAAGAGGAGTTTATAATTACAGGGTAAACAACGCGGGGCATATTAAGTACTTCTACCAGGGGGGAAATAATCTTGCGCTAAGGATACGCTATAACTCCGACCCCCCTTCTCTGATCACCCTTCCTTCCCCCGGTCAGATGGCTACTTTCTGGCGAGGGTTTGACGGTGAGATATACAGGGAAAGCGGGGGGAATATACAGAGGTTAAATGTAATCTCCGGCGACCCTCCGGGGTATGAATTCGAGGATGTTGGAAGTTTAGAGATTTCTGATCCTGATACCGAATACGTATGTTTTGAGGAACCGTATATTTTCAAGGTAAGAGACTCAACACAGATAATAACGGTCGGTTCTTATCCTAACGGGCAAGGGGACCACCTTCTTGTGGCCGAAGTCTACGGCAGCACCAGGACCTTCCGGTTAAGCGACCTGGGAATTTCTTCGATAGGGTTAGGGATAAGCTCCGACAGGTATTATTACATTGCAGGGCTTGACCTTGCAAGCGCGCCTGTGCTTATAAGGGTTGATCCGGCAACTTACACCCCAGGAGGGCACCATGCCTATGAGACCCTGCTCTCCGGGTATGATATTTACAGGTTCTCCGTATCCGGAGACGATGTAGTGACTTTTAACGCCGAGAGGCTCTCGCCTCAGTCGATAGTCATAGGGCGCATCTCCGGACCCGGGGAGGACCCGGAGGTACTTCAAGAGGACGCTCCGCAGGTCCACCAGCTTATCCAGATACAGTAACCCCCATTCTCGCATCCGCGGCGGTTCCCCGCTCAAGGGCCCCTCTTCACATAAGAGTCTCAATTGGTATAATAAAACCTTAAGTTATGACGGAAGAAAGAAAAGATATTCCTTTTATAATAACGCTCTCCTACCTTGCGGCTTTTATGCTGATACGGCTGAGTGTATTCATAGCCGGGGCCGCCGAGACCGAGTTTGCGAAAGCCGCGAAAGCCGGGATGCTTCCGGGGGTCCGTTTCCACGTAGGAAGAAACATAATTCTTTTCGGGTATCATATTCATCATTTCTATATAGGCATTTTCCTTATCTGCCTGGCAGGGTGGCTCTCCCTTACAGGAAGCAGACGTTTCACTCTTAAATTCAAAGCCGTTATGTATGGAGCGGGACTGGGGTTATTCTTTGACGAGATAGGCCTTCTCCTGACCTGGGGGGATTACTACAGCCGGCTGACCTATTTCCTGAGCCTGTTACTGGCAGGGATATTCCTTAACATAATCTTCTTCCCCGGATTCTGGGAGAGCGTCAAAAAAAACATACAGGATTCCCGGTCCGGGTCTATGCTCCGGGGAATACTTCTTAAACACAATAATTTTATGAGGTTTGCCGACCTTGTAAGCGAGAAGACCGGGAAACCCGAAAGGACAAGCCTTGTATTTACCGGGGTGCTTTATATTATCATATCACTCCTGGTAATTATGCGCCCCGGGACGGTAAGATACTGGATAGCCCTGGTATTCATAATCCAGGGTTTGGATTATTTTCTTAAGTTTTTTACTGAAACTGGGAGATGCAGATGAAGACACATGAAAGAATAAGTTTCGTATTCACCGGAGCCGCCTACCTGATTGTGGGGTTTCTTATACTGACCCGCCCCAGGTTCTTCTACTACTGGATCGCGGGGATTTTCTTCATTCAGGGGAGTGTATCCCTGATAAGGGCCCTTGGCGGCCCGGAACCGGATGAATCCTCACGGGGAGAGAAGTGAGCGGTAAAAAAACGCTCTTACTCCTAGCGGCGGCCCTGCTTGCCGCGGCATCGCTTCTTCTGACGTTAAGAAGGGTTCCGGACCCCGATGACCCCGAACCGGAAGTTCAGGCGAAGAATTTTGCACTGGAATGGGTCCGGGAAAACGCCCCGACCTATAAGTTTGACGGTATGAACCTCAGGATCTCCGAAACCCGGAGGAGAGCTCCTGATGAGTACGATATCACCCTTGAGTTTGAGTCCAGGCAGGGCGGGTACGGAGACAGGACCGGGAAGTTCCTGGCCCAGGTTATCACCCCTCACGTAACGGAGGTATCTGTTTACAGGGTCCCGGAGACCGGGGCCTGGGAGGTGAAAGAGGCCGTTACTGACGGTGTATACGATGAGAAACGCGGTGAATTCATTGGGGAAGATCCCTCACGCGAATATGCCGAGGTAAACCTCTACTTTGTTCAGGTAATTAACGGGCAGGAAGATATAATCCCGTCTGAACGGGAGGTGCCGCTCATAAACGGTATTGAGAGATCGGCCCTTGAAGCTCTCCTGGAGGGGCCTGATGAGGAAGAGAGCGCGGAAGGTTATACCACGGCTATAAACACAGGGGTGGAGATACTGGAGATGGAGATATCAGGAGGGTTCGCAAGGGTCTCATTCTCTTCCAGGCTGGAGGATGGTGTTGCCGGTTCGGCAACAGTTGTTGCCATACGCAGGCAGATAGAGATGACCCTGACCCAGTTTGATACCGTGGAGAGGGTTGAAATAGCAGTAGAGGGAAGAACCCGGGATATACTTCAGCCCTGATGAAGTACGTTTTATCTCTTCTCCTATCGGTAGCGCTTTTAGGTCTTTTCTGGGCAGCGGCAAAAGGCGTAAAGAGGGTATGCCCGGTATTAAAGAAACTTTTCATCCCCTGCGCGCTGATAGCCGGGCTGATAGCCCTTCCTTTTAACGCCCTGGGGATAATCCCTCCCGAAACCTCGGAGTTATGGTCATCCGTCCCGTCGCTCCTTATAAACGTGGTCTTTGCCTGCCTCTTCCTGGGAAAGACTATACTGGGCCCCAGGGAGACCTGGAGACTGGCCGGCCCGCAGGTCGTATTCGGACAGACCCTCGCCTGGGGGCAGTACGTTGTGGGTATTCTCCTTACCTGGCTGGTCCTTACCCCGCTTTTCGGGCTTCCTCCCCTGGCGGGAGCCCTCATAGAGATAAGTTTTGAAGGGGGTCACGGCACCGCGGCCGGGCTCGGCCCGGTCTTTGAGAACCTCGGGTTCGCCCAGGGAACCGACCTTGCCCTGGGCCTTGCGACAATAGGGATGGTGGCCGGACTGACCACAGGAATAATCCTGGTGAACTGGGCTCACCGAAGCGGGAAGACCCGGGTCCCGGCGAAGGATACAGTGGGCGCAGAACCCCCCGACCCGGTATCCCTTGACGACGAAGCCCACCCTCCTACCCCCCACTGGCTCGAGAGGCTGAGCATCGTATCTATTATCCTTCATACCGGACATATAGCGGTCTCAATACTTATAGGTCAGTTACTCCTGGACCTTCTGATACTCCTTGAAAGATCCACCTGGGGGCGGGACGGGTCCCTGGAGCTTATCTCAAGTATGCCGCTCTTCCCCCTTGCGATGATAGGAGGGGTCATAGTGCAGTTTGCCCTTATGAAGTTAAAGGTTTCCAACCTGATAGACCGCCGGATAATAAACGCCTTCGGTACAGCCGCGCTGGATATCCTTATAGTAACAGCGGTGGCGACGATGTCCCTCGGCGTACTCGGAGAGTACGCGGTTCCGATGCTCCTTATAGCCCTCTGCGGGATAACCTGGAATATTCTTGCCTTCCTTTTTCTCGCCCCGAGACTCATACCCCGGTACTGGTTCGAGCGGGGGATAGGGGATTACGGGCAGTCAATGGGGATGACCGCAACGGGGCTTCTGCTTATGAGGATAACAGACCCCGCCAACTCCTCCCGGGCGCTGGAGAGTTTCGGGTACAAACAGCTTTTCTTCGAACCGGTAGTGGGGGGAGGGGTCTTTACGGCAAGTTCAATGATACTCATCAGCCAGCTCGGCCAGGGAGCGGTCCTTGCCTTTACATCCGCCGCGGCAGCGGGGTTTATCATTTTCGGGTTTATATCCTTCGGAAAGAAAAACGGATCCGGATAAAAACCGGGGTTCCTCATTTATGCTCCAGCTGAAGAACATTTCAAAGGCCTACGGCCCCCGGGAACTTTTTTCCGGTGTAAACTCTTCAATCAACCCGGGGGAGAAGATAGGGCTCACGGGAAGAAACGGAAGCGGCAAGAGCACCCTCTTTGATATAATAACCGGGAAGACCCCGCCCGATTCCGGGGAGGTCTCTTTCCCGGGCGGGTACGTGATAGGGTACCTCCGGCAGGAGCATATCTTCTCCGGAAGCGATATCGTTTCAGAGGCGGGTTCGGCCCTCCCTTCACGGGCCCGGCACGAGATCTGGAAAGCCCGGAAGATCCTTGCGGGCCTGGGGTTCTCCCCGGAGTCTTTCAGTAGCCCGCCCGGGACCCTCTCCGGGGGGATGCGGCTCCGCCTCAGCCTCGCAAAGGCCATACTCTCGGAACCGGACCTTCTCCTTCTTGACGAGCCCGGAAACTTCCTTGATATCCTCTCCCTGAGGTGGATCACCGGGTTTCTCCGTTCCTGGAAAGGGTCGCTTATGCTAATCTCTCACGACAGGGGGTTTATGGACAGTATCACAACGCATACAATGATGATACACAGGAAGAAAATCAGGAAGTTCTCAGGGGATACCGCAAAGGCCTTCGGACGGATACGGCAGGAGGAGGAGGTCCACGAGAAGACGCGGGTAAACTACGAGAAGAAAAAAGAACAGACCCTTGAGTATATAAACCGCTTCAGGGCGAAAGCCCGGCTGGCAAAATCGGTTCAGTCGGCTGTAAAGGCACTGGAGAAACAGGAGAAACTTGTAAAACTGGAAAAATTCAGGACCCTTGACTTTTCTTTCAGCGCCCTCCCCCTGGAGGCCCCGGCCGTAATGAGAGTAAACTCCGTATCCTTCTCCTATAACCCGGATGAACCGCTAATAGAGAACTTCTCCCTTGAGATAGGTTCCAGGGACAGGGTATGCGTAACCGGCAGAAACGGCAGCGGCAAGACAACCCTTCTTAAGATACTCTCCGGAGAGATTAAACCTCGCTCCGGGGAGATAAAGACTCACCCTGAGGCCGTCATAGGAAGGTACCTTGAATCCGATACAGCCGCACTCAGGCCGGATAATACTGTCTTACGGGAGGTATCCTCCGGAGCCCGGATAACACAGCAGCAGGCCCGGGATATATGCGGGACGCTGATCTTTGAGGGGGATTCGGCGCTCAAGAGGATATCCGTCCTCTCGGGAGGGGAGAAAAGCAGGGTTCTCATAGGGAAGCTCCTTGCCCGCCCCTGCAACCTCCTTATACTCGATGAACCCACATCGCACCTTGACCTTGAGTCCTGCGAGGCCCTCGCGGATGCCATAGAGAAGTTTGAGGGGGCTGTTCTGCTGGTCTCCCATAACGAAGGGCTTCTGGAGAGGGTCTCGAACCGCATGGTGATATTCTCCGGCAGCCGCATAAGGGTATTTGAGGGATCTTACAGTGATTTCCTTGAAAGAGAGGGGTGGGAGGAGGAGAGAGAAGAACCTTCCCCTTCCCCTTCCCCTTCCACCGCCCCGGACCGGAGCACCATCAGGCGCCTTCAGGCGGAGCTGCGCCAGGAGAGGTTCAGAAAACTCCGGCCCCTGGAGGATAAGACCGGGGAGTGCCAGGAAAAGATAGCCCTTCTTGAAGAGGAGAGAGACTCCAACACCCGGAACCTCATAGAGGCCTCGCGTAATGGAGACTCCGGTAAGATAGCGGAGCTTTCGGCAAGGGACAGTGAACTGTCCGGAAGGATAGACGAGTTATACATCCGCCTCCAAGAGCTCCTGGATGAACACGAAGAGCTCTCTTCCTCTTTTAATGACCGATTGAATGAGCTGGACCCGGAAGAAGAAAAAAGTAACCTTTGAGTGTTATGGAAATTATTGTAACAGAAACCTACGAAGAGATGAGCATACGGGGAGCGGAGATCGTTTCTGACCTGATCAAAGAGAAAACTTCCTCCGGTTCGCAGTGCACCCTGGGCCTTGCCACCGGGTCCACTCCTCTCGGCCTCTACAGAAACCTTATCAGGATGAACAGGTCCGGGGTTATTGATTTTTCGGTGGTTAGAACATTCAACCTTGACGAGTACCTCGGCCTGGACCCTTCGGATGAGAGGAGCTACCATTCTTTTATGCGGAAACACCTCTTTGACCACATCAATATCAGAGCGGAAAATATACATATCCCGGAGGGGTGTTCCCCCGACCCCTTAAAGACCTGCCGGAAGTACGAAGAAACTATCCGGGAGGCGGGAGGGGTAGACCTTCAGCTCCTCGGGATGGGTGGAAACGGGCATATCGGGTTCAACGAACCCGGTTCGGGGTTTGATTCCCTGACCCGGGTTGTGGAGCTTGCCCCCCGCACTATAGAGGATAACTCAAGGTTCTTTGATTCACCGGAAGAGGTCCCTGAAAAAGCCGTGACAATGGGCATATCCACGATACTGCGGGCCCGCAGGATACTGTTTCTGGTAAACGGAGAAGCAAAGGCCCGGGCCCTTTCCGAAGCCCTATATGGACCTGTAACGGAAGAACTTCCGGCATCGGCGCTTCGGAACCATCCCCGCGTCACCCTTATCTGCGACCGCCGGGCGATGCCCGGGGTAAGGTAAGTATTTATTTGACAAGCACCCCGGTCACCTGTTAAACAGAAGCAGGAAAGTTCTGATATAAAATCTCACGAAAGGAGGTGAAGAACTATGAAGAAAACTCTGATGATTCTCATGGCCGCGCTCTTTGCAGCCGGGATATCGCTGGGGTGCGCTGAACCCCTGGATGACCCGGGCGCGTGGGAATAGGAAGAAGCTCCTGCGCCGCCGGAACCGGGTGAGTATGAACCGCCGGAACCTCCTGAGGGAGATCCGTGGTAAATTAAAAAACACGCGGGGTGAGTTATTCAGCCCGCTTGACAGCGTACAGGTAGAAGACTCTCCGAAAGGGGGGCCTTCTACCGTTTTATATATCAGTAACTGTAGCTCCAGAAAAGGTCCAGTCCCGAGGCGGTGCGGCTTCCAAAGACACTTCTTATATTAAACCGGTCGGTCAGACGGTACTCTAACCTGGTCCGGGGGCTCTCGTCCACTTCCGCGCGCCACTCGTACATCAGGAAAAGCCTGTCGGTGAGGTAGGTCCCGACCCCTATCCGCCCCTTCTCACCGGGGTCAATCTCTATAACGTCTGGAGCAAACTCGGGGCCCAGTATATCGGTTATCCCGCGTTCGGCGATACCCCTGAGCACCCCTGAGGCAACCCGGGGGAGAGCGGTCCCTTCCGGGGTGGTCAGGCGGGAAGCGGGTTTCCCGAATATGATATATGAGAGAACATCACTCTCGTCCATAGGCGGCACCGAGGAAAGGGTTATCCGGGGTTCCTCCAGAAACCCTTCTATGTTAAGGTAGGCCGTCACATCACCGATCCGCCTGTAGGTCCTTATCTCAAGCTCTGCTTCGGAAGGCGGCCCCCCGGTAAATACGAGTTCCCCGGATTCCACCATAAGCCTTACCCCGTGGCGTTCAAAGGTCCCTCTTGCGAAACTGAGGGAACCCCGCGGGGCGGGTTCCCGGGCGGTTCCCCTCACCCTGATATTGCCGCGTATCTCCGCATCGAGCCCCTCTCCCCTTACCCAGGTATTTCCTGGGATATTCACACCAAGGTCAAGTCTGAGCGGCACAGGCGGCTCAAGGCGAGGTTCTGCAACAGCCTCATCCTTGTCTATTATCTCTATCTCGCGGATCCTCTCCCTCCCGAGACGGGAAATGTATATCCCGGACTCTACAATGACAAGAGCTCCCGAGAGGAGCATATCATCCGCCGGGCCGCTTAAAGACATATCCCCGCTAAGGAGGCCGGTAAAACTCCTCAGGTTAACCGGCCGGAACCTGTTGAGCTCAAAATCCAGATCTGTCCGGGTTACACTGAACCCGTCCAGGTATATAAGGCCCCCGGCGGTTAATTTTCCGGCCGACTCCATCTCAAGGTTCTCAAGGACCACCCGGTTTTCCTTAAAAGCCGCCGAAACTTCAACCCTCCTGTACCTGATCCCTGCTGAGGGAACCCCGGCAGACCCCCTCCTTACGGAGAGTTTTCCTGAAAAGGTAGGAGCCATTATATCTCCTTCAACCCCGATGTCCAGGTCAAGGCGCCCCCTTACATCCTCAAGCGACTCTGTCAGGGCTTCCATAAGGGAAAGGTCAAAGTCGTCGGCCTTGAATCGGGCCCGGATTGGTCCGGTTTCAGGCGGAAACCTTAACTCTCCTCCGGGGCCGGTAAAACCAAGAGGTATCCCTCCTTCTCCCTCAAATACCCTGCGCCCGTCCTTTACCCCGGATAGAGTGAAGTCGAAGTCTCCGCCGGAAAGTTCAAAGGATCCGGAAATATCGTCAAACCCGTAACCCGCTGCCTGCGCCCGGGAAACCCCGAACAGCCCTTCCGCTTCCGGGGCGGAGGCGGTGCCCGAGAGCTCAAAAAGAGCCGAAACCTTTCCCGAAACCGGGACCCCGGAACCCGAAAGGGCCAGGGCCCTCTCCAGCGCTATATCCTCTGCCTTAACCAGGAAATCGTTTTCCTGCTCAGGGCTGAGGGTGCCGGATATGCTTAAAAGGCCGCCCTCAGGTCCTCTAAGCCTGAACCCCTTAACTCCCAGCCCTTTCTCATCAAGGGTTATGAGGGCAGGCTCCTCAATATAGGCGGAAAGGTCCCGGAGACGGAGTACAAGTTTTCCGATCTCGGCAGAAAACGACAAGGGGTCTCCCGAAGCGGTAAACCGGGTTTCAAAACTCCTTTCTCCGGGGAACTCCGCAAAAACAGAAACTCCGGCGGAACCTTTACTTCCGTCAGCTTCAAAACTGATCCGCTCTATTTCCCTCCCGTATATCTTAATCTCAAAGGCCTCGGCCTTTACCACGGCTTCCGGAAAGAAGGCGGGGGATATCCTTCCCGAGACCGAGGCGGAAACTTCCCCGGCAGATATCCCGGACCAGTCGAGCTCCCTGCCTTCAAGTGATACTTCAACTTCGGGATCCTCGAAATCCCCTCTCATCTTACCTGAGAGAGAGACCTTACCGGAGCCCTCCACGCCGAAAAACCCGGCAGCCTCTCCCACGCTCCCAGAGAGCTCAAAATCAATATCGGCTTCCGGAACCGCTCTCCCGGACCCCGTGAGCCGGAGCCCCATTGACCTCATATCCAGGTGCTTAAACTCAACCACGCCGGATCTTCGGCTCAGTTCTGTCTCCAGGGAGTCAACCGGGTATCCCGCCGCCACTGAATCTTTAGCGGAGAGAACGCCGCTTATATCATCCGGGGACCTGAAAAGAAACTCCGACGAAAAATTCAGACGGGTCTCCGCCCCGGCATAATCCGTAAGGTCCAGGTTTCTTCCGTATACCCTTCCCTTTACTTCCGGGTCTTTCTCCGACCCCATATACCGCCCTGCCTCGCCGGATACCTCAAACTCAAGGTATCCTTCCGGGGCTGAAATATCTCCCTCCAGTTTATTTATGAAGCTTTTCTCAATATCAGCGCGAAGGGATGCCTCGTATATACTGAAACTGCCGGCAACGGAATCCCTCAGGGACGCGGAAACCTCAAGGGAGAGTTCCCCGGGGGTCAGGCCGCGCAGACGCCCGCCGGCTGCGCCTGTCAGGGACCCTTCCATATCCGGGAACGCCCGGTAGATATCCAGGTCTTCAAACTCCGTCTCAAAACTTATATCCGCCCGGGAAATATCCCCCGAGACCATTCCCTGGACCCGGGCCCTATCCGGGGAGAGAAGAAACTCAGCGCTAAACTCAGATAAACTTCCCTCTACCCCGATACGTCCGGAGACCTCCTCAAACGGAACCTCGACCCCGGCGACCCGTTTCAGATCACCGGCCTTAAGGCGGGTAATACCAAGTTCAATCCCGGCTTCCCCGGTATCCGGAGAGATCCTCCCGTCAACCTGTATGAGACTCTCTCCGCTCTCCACTCTAAGGTCTTTAAGGAAGAGTTTATCGGAAATTTCCGCCGACCCGGAGATATCAAGTTCCACGGGGTCTGCAAGGCTTATCCTGCTTATATCCAGGGCAGCGGTCTCATCCAGGGTGAGGGCGCAGGCTAGGGAACTTATGATAAGTTCTTCCGCCCCCTCAAGGGGAACCCCAAGTACCCGGGCCCCTTCTACGGAAATTCGCGGGAACCTCAGAGAAGGCAGACCGTTTCCGGGGGCGGCGGTTTCCTCAGGGTCCGGGGAAAGGGCCTCTCCCAGGGTTCTGTCTCCTTCCTCAAGACGGGCGGTTAAGCCCTCTACTTTTACACGGTCTATTACGGCGGGGCTTCCCAGAAGACGGGTGAGCGAATAGGATAGAGAGACTCTGGAGGCATATATAAACTCATCCCCGTCAAGTGAGATACTCACTTCCTCAAGGATAAGGGAGTTTATAAGGTTCCCCCGGAGGCGCCCTATAGATAAATCCCCCCTGATAGCCCCGGATACGCCCCTCTCGGCATAACCTGCTGCTGATCTTCTGAGAATATCCGTCCGGGAAAGAAGAAAGAGAAGTAGAACCGCTCCCAGGAAGAACGTAAAGAGATATTTAAAAACTCTCAGCAGTTTTTTATATAGCATACCCTATATTGAAATATATCCTGTACCTGGAAAACTGCAGGCTTTTACCGTATTCAAAGGGTACAGCCGCGTCAACGCCTACAGGACCTACCGGGGTAGAGAACCTTATCCCGGCGCCCAGTCCGTATTTCAGCTCTTCCGCCCCCAGCCTCATTCTCCTGCCGAATACATTCCCGGCATCAAGGAAAAAGGAGCCGCTTACCCCCCCTGCTATTGGGTACCTAAGCTCTGCGGATGATTCAAAGAGGTAGTTACCCCCCAGCGGCTCCCCGGCCGGGTCCTCAGGGCCCAGGGACTGGTAACGGTACCCCCTTACGGTGTGGCTTCCCCCGGAGAAGAACCTTTTAAAGACAGGAATAATACGTGTGCCGGCCAGGGGCTCGGCCGCCCCGGCCCTTAACTTTACCGCTACGACAAACCCCAGCGCCTCCGCGTACCCGCGCGCCTCTCCTACGGCTTTAACAAAACCTATATCAGACCCTAAAACCGGGAGAGACGGTTCCGCGTAGAGAGAGAGCTTGCCTCCTCTCCGGGGAAAAGACGGCGAATCCACATTAATGTAGTTCACCCCCGCCTGAACCCCGGATATACGGTAGAACTCACCGGGCCTTGTCTCTATTATCTCCTGCCTGACCGACTCCTCCACGCCGGAGGGTCGGCTGAACTCAAACCTGAGCGCCGCAAAACCGTCCAGGTTTTCCGTTATGGAAACCCCGGCGCGGAGCTGGGAGAGGATCCTTTCGTTAACATATGCCGGGGCCTCCTCGCGGTCAAACCCCACTTCATACCTCATATCCATCCGCCTAAGGGGATATCGCCTGCGGGAGACCTCAACCTTTCCCCCTGTAAGAAGCGACGAGTATTCTCCGGATAACCGCAGGGTCATAAGCCGGTTAAAAAGATACTCCCTGGACCACTCTGCCGAACCCCGGAACCTGTCCTCTGTCCCATACCCCACCCCGGCTCGGAGGCTCCGCATAGGAGATTCCTCCACCTCGGCTATTACCGGGACTCTCTCCCGGGCGGGTTCCGGGGAGTAAACCCTCACCAGGTCAAAGAGACCCAGCCTGATGATATTCCTCCGCGTCCGGTCAAGTTTCTTTTTTGAAAAGGGATCTCCCGGGCTGAATGCCGCCTCGTAGGCTATATCCTCATCTTTTACAATACGGTTTCCCTCTACTTGAAGTTCCCCGAACCGCTGAAAAGGACCCGGGGTAACCGTAAGTTCTACGAGAGCCTCTGCGGATTTCCGGAAGATTCGGACCCGGCCTTCGGCTTCTCCGGCCCCGTAACCGTTGTCGGTCAACGCCGTTCTTACCGATTCAAGGGTATCATCATAATCCCTTATACGGAATACCTCCCCCTCCCTAAGGGTTATGCTCCCTCTTACAAGATCATAAATATCCCCATCTTCCGGGGAGATACCGCTGATATCTATACTGCTTATGCGCGCGGGTTCTCCCTCTTCTATAAAAACGGTGATATAACGGCGGTTCCTTATTCTCTCAACCTCGAAACCGGCATCGGCGCTGTAATACCCCAGGCTCCTGTACAGGTTCATCACAGCGGAGATATCCCTCCGCAGGATGGTCTCGTTGTAACGGGGACGGCGTATGAGAGGAAGCCGCTGCAGGAAAGACGGGGAGCGGGTATCCATCACATCTTTTATGCGGGATACGCTGACCCTCTCGTTCCCGTATATTTTCAGATCTCCCACTCTCGGGGACCGGGCACCGGAAACGGCCGGGGAAACAGAGAAAAAAACTATCAGAATAATAAGTAAAACGCTTCTTTTATTCATCATAACCTTCGGGTTCACCA
>SLGR01000179.1 GCA_007136585.1 Candidatus Sumerlaeota bacterium
TGGCCGGGGCTTTACGAATGGTCTGCCGGATATATGTTTCAGAAGTGGCGCCCGGATATTTTTATATCTGTAGCCGGGGACGGAGAGGAGTTCAAGGCAAGAGATGCCGCCGGTGATATACACGAGTTTTACGAGACAGGGTATTCGGTCTCCGCGGGTCTCAGTTACCCCCTGAGAAGGATAAGCGCCGTCTCGCTCTGGACAAGGTTCGCCTCGGATAAACTCAGGAACGAAACCACGGGGGATCTTTTCAGGGAAACCGAGACCGGGGCGGGTGTGGAATATATACGTTCTACAGCGGTACTCAAGCCTTTCCATACGGTGAGGGGAAGCGTATTTTCTCTCAGCGCCTATGCGGCACGCCCACTGGAGACATACGGGGTGGATTTCAACCGTTACGAGGCCTCCCTGAGAAATTACACACCCCTTACCCGGCATCTTACGGTAGCATCAAGAGCATTTGCCGGAAGAAGGGAAGGCCCCGATGCTTCTCTGTACAGCCTTGACACCTCTATATCCAGTTTCGCAGCCTCCAGGTACAGGCTGAGGGGGTACCCCAGGAGAGCTTTCCGGGGTCAGAATATATTCTCTTCCAACCTTGAGCTGCGCTGGCTCGTTCTTGACAGGCTCAACCGGCATATTTACTTTATGTGGCCGGATATGAATATATACAGCGCATCCATACGTCTTTTCACTGACGCCGGGACCGCCTGGGACGGGGACAGGTTCCCGGAGCAGAGCGGAATGTGGGGGTTTTCCTGGGGGGGGGGGTTTCAGTTAAACCTCTATCTTCTCCAGCTTGCCCCGGTGTACCTGAGCGTTGATTTTTCCACCCCATACGATTCGTCAACCTGGAGGAGCAGCGTCGTATTTTCTTCAGGATACATAACCTGGTAGCCCTGGATTTTTATGCTCTGCTCAAAGGAAAGTCTCTTATGTCTTTGCTGACATTTTATATCCGCAAGGTCTGCTCAATATGTTTCTTCCTGAATTATGCGGAGCAGAGCGCCGCCCCCCCCGGAAGATGGTAGACTCCCCCGTTGAAAATATAAAAGACGGCGGCGGGTTTGCCCGGAAGGCCTCCCGGGTATCTTTCGCGACGCTTATATCAAGAATCCTCGGTTATATCCGTGATATGCTCATCGCAAACTTTTTCGGTGCCACGATGGCGGCGGATGCTTTTTTTGTGGCGTATCGAATCCCCAACCTGCTGAGAAAGCTTCTGGGTGAAGGGTCGCTATCTACATCGTTCATACCGGTTTACACCCAGTACCTTACGACCGGGAAAAGGGACTCTTCACGGGAACTTCTTAGAGCCGCGCTGGGGATATTCGGCACAGTATTCATAATCCTTACCGCTGGGGGAATCATCCTGGCCCCGCAGCTAGTGAGCCTCATAGCGCCAGGGTTCCGTTCCGACCCGGAGAAGTTTCTCCTCACTGTACGCCTTACCAGGATAATGTTTCCGTTTCTTATAGCGATAGGCCTTGGGGCCATAACCCTCGGGATACTTAATTCCCGGTCCCGGTTCTTTATACCGGCTATCGCTCCCTGTATGCTCAGTATCAGCGAGATATTTTTCATCCTTGTGGTGGTCCGTTATGTATCTCCGCCTATAAGGGCCCTTGCGTACGGAGTTGTCGTCGGAGGTTTCGGACAGCTCCTTGTTCAGCTCGTGCCTGTTCTAAAAATGGAGAAAAAACTTATCCCGTCCCTTAATATATCTCACCCCGGGATAAGGAAAATAGGGCGCCTTATGCTCCCGGCTATAGCGGGGCTTTCCATAATGCAGGTTAACTCTTTTGTCGATACCATATGCGCTACACTTCTTGAGGCCGGGAGCGTTACGCACCTTTACTACGGTAACCGGCTTATGCAGTTTCCCCTGGCGCTCTTCGGTACGGCAGTGGCTACGGTTATGCTTCCCCAGATGTCCCGGCACGCCGCCGGAAACGATCTTGCTTCGCTTAAGGAAGCTGTTTCCGTATCTCTTAGATCCGTATCGTTTCTTATCCTTCCGGCAAGCGCGGGGCTCCTGGTTTTCGGAGGCCCCATTGTGAGGCTTCTCTTTGAAAGAGGGCTCTTTACACCGGAAGATACCGCCGCAACTTCATTTGTCCTTGCTTTTTACGCCTGCGGACTTATATTCTATTCAGGGGTTAAGATAATGGCAGGGGCGTTTCACTCAATGCAGGATACAAAGACCCCCGTCAAGGTGGCTTCAATAGCAATGATAATCAATGTTATTCTGAATATAATAGTTGTAACGGTAGAACCTGTGAGGGTTCTTCTTTCTTCGGCAGGTCTGGCCGGGGCCACGGCCGCAGCTTCTGCGGTTAACTTTTTGCTGCTTATCGCGGTTTTCAGGATCCGTTTCGGTCTCATAGGCGGAAAAGCCGTTTTCCGGTCAGTGGCGAAGCATCTCATCGCCTCTTTTATTTTGGGGTTTTTCCTTTATTACGCCTCCCGCTACACGGCCCCCTGGCCGGATTATGCCTCTGTGCCAGCTGTGATCGCAGGCGGGGTTGCCCTCTATCTTGGAATTTCCAGGCTTCTTGCGGTGCCTGAACTGGAGTTTGCGGGAGAGATACTTGCCGGTTAAAAATGTATCCCGCTCCTATTTGATGTTGCTATCTGTAAGCGTATGCGGTTTTATTGCAGCCCCCGCCGGCGCGGTTTTCCTCATTCCCGCCTCCGGCTCCGCGGGGTTCCGTCCGAAGGACGGAGCAAACCCGGAAACCCGTACCGCCGGTGACTGTAAATGTACTTGAGGGTATTTTCAGGTGAAACGTCCATGAGTATATACTCACAAAAAGGCATGAAAAGTACCGGTGGCATTTATTTCCTCATTCTCGCTTTGCTCCGAGGTCGGCTGAGGCCGAAATCCGGAAATAAACACCTCCGGTACCTTAAAGGTATTTTCGGTGAAAATATCTGATATACCGGATAAGCCCGGGGTCTATCTTTTTATGGATTCGGCCGGGAAGGTCATCTATGCCGGCAAGGCCGTCTCACTTAAAAAACGCGTCAGATCACATTTTGGAAAAGACAGCCTGGACTCCCGTCATATGGCTATGATAACCCGGGTCAGGACCGTGGATTATATACCCACGCGTGATGAAAAAGAGGCCCTGGTCCTTGAAGACCAGCTTATAAAATCCATTCAGCCGAAATACAATATACTTCTTAGGGATGATAAGACCTACCCGTACCTTGAACTTACATCCGGTGAGGAGTTTCCGGCTCTGAAGGTCTCCCGCAGAAAAGAGAACCCCGGTTCGGAGTACTACGGTCCTTTTCCCAATGTAAGGGATATGAGAAAAGCAAAAAAAACCGCGGAGAAAATTTTCCCCCTGAGAAAATGTGAGGCTCTTAGAGAACGGAAACGCCCCTGTCTTAACCACCAGATAGAAAGTTGCCCCTCTCCCTGCACAGGAAGAGTCAATCGGGAGCGGTACCTGGAAACAGTGGAGGAGCTCCGGATGTTTCTTCAGGGAAAAACCGGCACCCTAACAGAGAAACTTGCCGAAAGGATGAACAGGTTTAAGGAGAACCTTGAGTTTGAGAAAGCGGCGCAGGTCAGGGACCAGATAGCCCGTATAAAAGGGCTTTTCCCGGCCGTAAACGCAAGGAAGGTAAGCCGTGAGAAACTCAGGATAATAACCCGCATAGATCCGCTTCTTCACCTTAAGGAGCTTCTTGAGCTGGAAGGGGTGCCTGAGGTTATAGAGGGGTTTGATATATCCCATACTTCCTCCCGGCAGGCTGTCGGAAGTATGGTGAGGTTTGTAAACGGGAAACCTGATAAATCCTCATACAGGCGTTTCAAGGTGCGCCAGGAGGAGACCAGTGACGATTTAAGTATGCTGAAAGAGGTCGTCTACCGCAGACTGAAGCGACTTATGAAAGAAAAAAAGAAGATCCCGGATATCATATTCGTGGACGGCGGGAAGGGGCAGGAGAGAGCAGCCGCCGCCGTAACAGCCGCTCTCGGTCTGGAGGGTATCAGAACAATCTCGCTTGCGAAGCAGAAAGGAGTGGTATACCATAGAGGGCGGAGACTCGGGATTGATCCCGGTACCGAAACCTGGCGCCTCATCAAGCGGATAGACGAAGAGGCCCACAGGTTTGCACATTCTTATCATACTGAAAGAAGGGATCGTCTGCCCTGATAAAACCTCTCATCTTATTTTCTGTGTTCGATAGAGTTATCAAAGAAAAATTTTTAGGAATGCCGGTATTGTTGACTTATTTTACAGAAAGTTATAAGTAGTTTATAGAGGTGTTGCCGTATCAGTGGACCGCCCGTAAGTTCAGGGGGTATGGTTCGAGGAATGAGATTATGAGTTTTTTTACTAATAAA
>SLGR01000060.1 GCA_007136585.1 Candidatus Sumerlaeota bacterium
GTCTATAAGCTCTCTTACCGTATCGGGGGTAAGAACCATCTTCTGCTGTTTCAGGGACTCCTCGTCCACCTCGCCCAGAACGGGCTGCTCAACCACACTGACGCCGTCAACGAGCCCCTCCACTGCACCGCGGTCGTGATCAACTCTTATCCCGTACCTCTCGGAATCGGATATATCCCTTATATTGCTGCTGTAGGAGCGGTTGAAACGTTCGTGGTTCTCAGTATACAGATCCTCCAGTTCCCTGAGCCTTGATTCTGAAAGAGAACCCAGGAGCACGGATGATGCCGCCGCTGCCGCCTCTGTAACCTCGGGAACACTTGAATCAAAGAGCTTCTCCATGATCCCGAGCATCTGAAGTTTTCTTGCGTCATCTTCAAGCAACGAGGAGGCCCGTGCAAAGCTTCCGGCAAGTTTTATAACAACATCTCCGGGAAGACCCTGAAACATACGGGAGACCTCATCCAGCTCATTCACCCTGTCTTCCGGACCCATACTGAATATTATACGGATAAAGGATTCCGCGGCGGAGATCCGCACGCCCGGAACATTATCCGTAAAGAATTTCTTAATCTCACCCAGGGTTTCCCGCTTTTGAGAATCCCCTTTCATAACGCTTGAGAGGGCGCCGCTGGCCCTTAAAGCGGTATACCTTATCTCCGGGTCAGCGGATTCAAACATACTCCCGAGATTTCTCAGGGCCTTTATTTTTCTATCATCATCCCTCAGGGAAGCCGCGATGCGCGCATAAGATTCCGCGGCGGAATACTTAACCTGGGTTCTTATATCTGTAAAGAGAGTTTCAATAGCGCCAAGCGCATTTTCCTTTACCGGATCTTCGCTTACGCCTGATACAATCGCAGCGTATGCGGAGGCGGCGAGTTTTCTTATCTGAGGATCAACGTCTTCAAACAGGGAGGCCATCTCTTCCATAAAGTGAATCCTTGCGGAATCATCCCTTAGTGAGCCTGCCAATACACCGCAGGCAAGGACCGCGGATGCTCTGACCCCATGATGGTTTCCGGAGGCGTACAGTTCGGAGAGTTCATTTAAAAAGTTGATTTTTTCGTTTTCGTCCTCTACAGAGGCCGCGATCCGTCCGTACGCCTCAACGGCCGGGACAGCGTTAAAAGCCTCATCACGGCCGATATGTTCTGCCAGTTTCCCCATCAGTCCGGCTTTAAGTTTTCCGTCATCCAGCATCGGACCCACGAACCCGGCTGCCCGGCAGGCGAAATTCTCCATAAGCGGAGTCCGGCTTATGATCAAATTCCTGAGAATATCCGCCGCTTCAGTTATATAGTCCGGATTTTCGAAAGACCCGGCTATTTTCCCGAAGACTTCCGCGCTGAGTTCCGGATCCAGTTTTTTATCTGAAAAAGCTTCGGCTATCATACGAGCGGCCTTCATCCTGTTATCGTCCCCGGAAAGCGAAAGGGCCGTAACGTCAAATGCGGAGAAAGCTGTCTTTTTCACGTCAGAGTTTGGATCGCCAAGCAGAACGGAGAGAGCCTTAAGGGCCTTTATCCTGCGAGTGTCATCTCTCATTGAAACTGTCAGAAAAGCTGTTGCTTCAGCAGCGGCAGATCTTACAGCAGGCTCAGGATCCTCGTAAAGCCCGGCAAGGGTTTCAATAAACTCCGTCCTAAGCGTTTCTCCTTCCATAGAAGACAGCAGGGCTCCCAGACTTCTTACAGCCGAAATCCTTAACCCGGTCTCACTGCTTTTGATATAACCCTTCAGGTAATTAACTGCCGCGGTTTTTTCCTCGTCCGAACTCATCAGGGAGGCGCTGCGCCCGTAAGCCTCCAGAAGTTCCGGAGCAGGTTCCAGCATACCCAGCACATCTATTGCCAGTTCAGGAGGAAGCGTTTCCAGTATCCACCCTGCCTTCCTCAAGGAAAGTTCATCCCTCCTTCCCAGAAAATCGGCAGTCCTTTCAATGATACGGATAATAGGTTCTGAAGTTTCCCCCAGAGTATGGTAAACCAGGTAAGCGCCCTCGTAACCGAATCTTTTTATCAGCATTTCAAGATCATCCGAAGGCCTGGCAAAGAGAGGTTCCAGGTCAACCCCTTCCAGGGAACTCATATCGTATATAAGCTTTCTTACCCTCTCGCGGTCCTCATCTGTCTGAAGGCGCCTGTAGTAAACCTCTCTCAGGGCCCAGGCGAGAGCGTTAGCGGGAGAAAGAACCCTATGGTGGTTTTTTATGAAATCAGCCACACTTACTATCTCCCTAAGCGAGACCCGGTACCCTTCTGGGGACTCCTGCCCTATGAGGTTATCGGCTACCAGTTCAAGGAATTTCCCGTGAAACTCCACTATTTCCGCAACGTTGACCGCGGCCCCGGATTTACGGGAGATCTCTGCCTCAACCTGTTCAAGTATCCGGTTTTTAAAATCAAAAAGCTTCAATTGGGGGGAGCCTGTCTCTTCAAGGTGCCTGTGGAAGGTTTCGCTATCTGCGGGAAGATCATTCTCGGCCAGAAAATCCTCAAAGGCCTCATCCGAACGGTTATTCAGAGCGTTATACTCATCTTTTTCGTGACGGGCCAGCTGGCGGAGAAACTCCTCCGCCGTATCAAACCCGGCCGGCGGACCTCTCTCCCGCAGGGTCTCAAGTATGAGTGAATGAACTATAAGGATACTCTCCTGCGTCGTCTCATCCCGCATCACGGTAGCAAGCCCGTACGTATCTCCGTCAGAAAAAACGAGAGAAGGATCCAGTGTGCTTACACGGGTCCTCATACCGCTTTCTTCCTCAAGGGTCTCAACCATCGGTCTCATAAAATCAGGCTCCTGACCTCTGCGAAACAGCGCCGCATCCTCCGGACCTCTTAAAAGCACCTCAAGAGCGTTCCTTGTCGCGCCGGAAACAGCTTCGTAAAGCTCTATACCCAACCGGGAGCCGGGATGCGTAACCTTTAAAATTTCCAGGGAGCGTTCAAAAAGTTTACTGAGATTCTCTCCGAAAGCAGTAGTCTCAGGACGCTCTGTTACGGGCTCTTCCGCGGGAGATTCCCTTTCATATATCTCTCTCAGAGTATCAAGGAGGACATCCAGGTTGACTTCACGCCCAAGGAAAGAAAGCGCCTGCTGGTGTTCATCAAGAGTACCGCCTTTTGAGAGAACCTTTTCTACCAGTTCCCTGCCTGTACGGGGATTCATTATCCCGTCCTCTAAAAACCTTGAAAACATGTCCCGGGCATAAACACGCGACCACAGGTAGCTGTAGTAATTACTCTCATACCCCGCCACTATATGTTCAAAGCTGCTCTGCCAGTGCAGGTTTTCAGGAATAATTTTTCCCGTAAACTCCCTGAACATATCGCGCATTACCTCTGTACTGTCCTCTACCGGGCCGGAATGATATACCAGATCAAGCATTGACATAAATATCTGCGTCATAATATTTGAGGCGGCCCGGAAATTCTCTGACCGAATAATTTTTTCCATAAGAGCGTCAGGGATTTTCTCATCCGGGTTTTTGTAGTGCCCGCTGAGCCTGCGGAGAACTTCCGGCTGAATCATAAAATCCTCAAAAAGCTGGGAAGGCACCTCCAAAAAATCTCTGTCAACCGCTACACCCGCGAGTATGCCGTAAGGGGACTGCGTGAGGAGCATATGCATAAGGTGTCCAAATTCGTGAAAAAAGTCCTTAACGTCTTCCGGACCCAGAAGAGAGGGCTTTTCGCCCGCGGGGCTGCTAAAGTTGGCTATCATAACAGCTGCCGGCCTGACATAGTTTCCTGAAGGAAGTTTTCTTCCCACACGCATATTCCAGGCAGAGGCTCCGCTTTCCTTGCTTTTCCTGTGATAAATATCAAGGTAAAAATATCCGACCGTCTCACCGTCTCTCTCATCAAGGACTTCAAAAAGCCTTACATCCCTGTGCCAGGCCCTGTCCCGCTCCGGGTAAATCTCCCGGAAACTGTAGCCAAGAAGTTCCGAATATATCTCAAGGGTCCTCTCAATCACCCCGTCCGCGGGGAAATATTCCTTTACTTTATCGGTATCGTAGGAATACTTCTCCTCCTTAAGTTTTCTGAGATACAGGTCGCTTTCCCATAGCTCAACGGATGCAGCGTCCGGAAGCGTTCTCCTCTTGAATTCCAGTAGTTCCCGGGACTCTTCTTTTGCGTATTCGCGCGCGCCTGCCGCAAGTTTCTCCAGAAAAGACCTCACATTTTCCGGAGATCCGGCCATATTATCCTTAATGACCATCTCGGAAAAACTGCCGTATCCCCTGAGCCGCGCAAGCTCGTGACGCAACTTAAGTATCTTTTCCAGGATTATCACATTTTTCTCTCCTCCCCGGGTATTGCCTTTA
>SLGR01000090.1 GCA_007136585.1 Candidatus Sumerlaeota bacterium
AAAGCGTAATATTTAATTTCCTTCCGGAGATTACCCCGCCTTATAAAGATAGTTTTTTCATCCATCAGGAGAAAAGACTGAAAGAAGAGTCAAGGGTTCGGATCAGGGATCTCCGGACGGAGATTCACGGAGAATATTATCCGGCCAGGGAGTTAAGGGCTTTTACAGGAGATGACTCATATATCCCGGTTATGAGAAAAGAAACCGGATCCGCTACGCTGTACAGGCACCTGATATCTTACCTGCTTGATGAGTACTTCCGGGCCTCCGGGGTTTACGAGAACCCTCATATTACCCCGCCGGTTGACTGGGATGATTCCGGGAGGGCCTATTACTACATAAAAGCCGAAGGGAGGGAGATACCGTGGAGGTACCGCACCCCGGACGGGTATACGGTGGTGAAGTTCCGGGAATGGGAGAAGGCAGTATCGGCTTTCCGTAAAGCCGGTATAGATATAACAAGTGATATCACCGATGCCAATGACGGGAATATGCTGAAAAATATTCTTGTTGAGACTGACGAACTTATGCCTGAGCTCGTTGAAAAGTGGAAGAGGATTGATTTTGATTCAGGAAGCCTGGGTTTCAGCAGCGAAAACCTGGAGGGATTCATAGAGGAAAACCGCGCCGGGATATCTGAGAAACTCGGGAATGAGAAGCTGCTTTTGTTGGAAGAGGCCCTGCGCCTCTACCACGACAGGACCCCCTCCGCCGAGTTTGCCGCTCTCTTTGCCGGATTCCAGGAAGAGGTTATACGGGAGAAGCGCAGGACCCTGGAGTACCAGGAACTCCTGGAGAGAGTGAAAGATGCCCTGGATAATGTTTACCGCGAAGCCCCCAGGACCGATTACTGGGATGAGAATCCGCCCACTGATTTTGAACAGCTTCTGATGTATTTAAAGCAGGAGGGTCACACAGGCCCCCTGATGAATATGAAAGAGCTGATAACTGCGAATTTTGGGGCCTTTACTGAGTACCGGGATATTATAAACCGGATACTTCCGATGCTGAAAAAAATACGCCTGATCCCGGAGGCTAACAAGTTGATGGATATGATGGACTATATTAACCTTCTTCAGGCTCCCCTTATGGTGCCGGATGCCCTTACACACCGGGAGATGCTGGATGAACTTGAGCACCTTGAAAGAACGGCGGCAGAGTTTCTTGAAACCTCTAAAGGGGTAAGCGTTGTCAATGCCGGGGGCACGATAGATATGGCAGGGGCCGAGGCCAGGAAGGGGGCAGACGCGGTCTCGGGACTTATAAGGGAACTGGACAGTCTGATAGGGCGCTCCGGGAGGGTTGAGGGAATCGGGGCTGATTCCGGGAGTTTCGGCCCGGATGACTGGACGAAAATCATCGGTTCGGTAAGAGCCGAGGTAAACGCCAAATCCGTAGTTGACTCCCCGGCAGGGATCGTTCTTACACACGGCACCGATACTCTTGAGGAGACGGCCTTCCTTCTCTCGCAGGTATTTACAGGGAAACTTTCCGCCCCGCTTGTAATAACGGGGTCGTACCTTCCGTCTGATCAGCCCGGGTCGGATGCCCGGACAAATTTTGAAAGATCCGTTAAACTTGCCGCTCACCCTGATGCCCCGCCCCTTCCGTTTGTGGTTATCGGGGATAAGATACACCTTGCCAGCAGGGTTAAAAAAGCCGGCGGGGAGGATTATATGAGGAGTTACGGGGATCCCGCAGGGCGTTTTGAGAAAGACGGCAGCATAAGTTTCAGCGGGGAGTTTCTCGGAATCGTTAACTCTTTTACAGGGCTTGAGGCTGAGTTTTCAGGAAAATTCGGATATGTTGAGCGTATCTTCGCAAACCCGCATACCCCGGAAGAAGCTATAAGAGATACGGCCCGGAGGCTTGCCTCCTTATCCGAAACCTCGCCTGCCGGGCTTATAATAGAAGGTATTCTTCCGGAGTCCGAAGCTATCTTTGAAGCTCTCGGGATACTTTCCGATTCAGGTGTTTCCTTATGGGCTTACTCGCCTTCGGAAAACCTCAGGGAACTTGGTGTAAACAGACTGCATCCCGGGATTCCGGTATCAAAAGCCCGGGCCAAACTCGGGCTTCTTCTCGGTGAAGAGGCCGACGTTGAGGAACTTGCCGCTCTTATGAACTCGGATATTTCCGGAGAAATTGCCGGGGATATATCCCAGCTTTCCGGCGAGTTCATAGAGAGTGATATTTACTCAGAAAACAGGGAGTTCATTACAGCTTTTCCGGGGATAAACCCCCGGGTGATATCTGACGCGCTCAGCCGGATTGAAGGGCGCCCCGGCGCGATGCTTTTAATAGAGGGTTACGGTGAGGGGTACCTTCCCATAGGAGAAGCTGAGGCCTGGAAGCGGATAAAGGAATACCTGGAATCGGAGAGACCGGAACTTGCGGGTAAGGTTGATATCACCCCGGATGATTCACTTGAGTCCTCAGCCGGCAGGCTTAAAGAGGTTATGGCTCCGGCGGAAGCGGAAGAACTGATAAGAACCGCCCTGATGGAGAGCGATGAAACGCTGAAGGTTCTGGGGGAAGCTTCCCTGAAAGGTGTTGCGGTAGTAATGCTCTCCCGGGCTTTTGAAGCGGTTCCGGGGCTTCATCTTTACGATTCGGGCAACATGCTTGCGGCTCTGGGAGTGAAAGCCTCCCCCCTCAAGGGAAGAGGCATCCTGTCAGACGAGAACGCTCTCAGGGAACTTCAGCAGCCGGCTTCGCCCTCAAGGGCTCTTATTATTTCGGAAGATGCCGCTGAAAAACCCGCGCTGGGGTTTATGCCGATATGGGAGAGGTTGCTCGGCAGGGAATTCCTCAGCGCCCATCCGCTGTTATCTCAGGGTATAGGAATTTCCGGCGAGAATATTTTTATAACGGGACTGGCTGCGGCGGGTGCTCTGCTCGGTCTTCCCGCATTTGGGACTATAATAGCTACAGCCGGAATTTTCGCTCTTTTTCATACAAAAGTATATTTTTACCCTGACCAAACGCCATTGGATTTAAAATCTCTTTCTTTTACCCGCCGGATAGCATATTATATTCCCCTTTTCGGGCTCGGAGCCGTTATGACTGCAGTTACAGCTTTATTCATACTTTTGGGCGGCGCTGCCGGTATAACCCTCGGGTTTGCTTCCGGGGCCCTTGTTCATACCGCTTATAACGCTGCGGTTACGGTTATTAACAGAAGCTTTGGTTACTCAGTGCCGCTTGGGCTTATGTCTTCGGACAGGGAACTTCCCGCCGCGGATTTCAGTGTAGGTGAATTTATTACCCAGGGGAACTATGCCGCTCTGCATATTGCCAATATTGACGGCGAAGAGAAAGCCGTGAAAATATACCATAATAAAATGGTTGACCTTAAGGAAGCAGTAAAAGAGCACGACATACTTTCGGAACTCTCAGGTACTGAAGGGGTTGTCAGGGTCCACGGCCCGCTTGTGGAGTATAACGGCGGTCCCGCGCTTCTTATGGAATACGCCCCCGGTGAGAATATAAGACGTTTTTTTGCCGGCGCTGTTCCTGATGCCGCTGACGTCGCGACAGTTGCCCTGGGTCTCCTTGAAACGGTTAATAAAATCCACGAGGCAGGGTATTCCCATAACGACCTCCATCCCGAAAACATACTCCTGAGCCGCGAGGACGGCAGAATCAGGCATACAATAATTGATTTCGGCGGAGCTACAAAGATGTATCAGACAGAGGGGGCGGTAGGGCATAGAGAATATCAGGATCCTAAAATAATAAGTGGTGAGCTTACGCAGAAAAGCGATCTTTACAGCCTGGGTGTGGTTCTTCAGGATATACTTGAAATGCATCCCGCGTTTCTCCGATTTACTGACGAGATAGAAACTTTCGCGGGGTGGCAGCCCGGAAGGTATCCTGATAACCTGAGGCTTTTTATGAATGAGAGCAGCTATCAGCCGCTTGCAAGGATGCTGGCACTTTTCCTAAGCATGTCCCTTGAAAATGAATCGGCCAGGCCTGATATGAGTGAAGCGCTTAAATTTCTGCGTAAGATACAAAACGAACTCTCCTCAAAGGATCCGGTCCTTCTGGATAAGACGGATATTGCGCATAGTATTGAGTCTGCTAAAACCTCCAAACTTGATTCACATATTAACCTTACTCCAGACGGCCGGCCGGGTTTTCTTGTGAACCCTTCGGCGGATAACAGTTACTTTAAGAAACTGGAAAGCGCGATAGAGGCCTATGAGAGAGGCGAGGCTCCCCGGCCAGCGGTTTTTCTTTTAGCTGCCGGCGGCGGCGGTGATCTGATAACTTCCCTTGTAATGGCCGATTATTA
>SLGR01000017.1 GCA_007136585.1 Candidatus Sumerlaeota bacterium
AGTTAAGGGTGTTTGAGACTGAAACCGGTATATTCAGGACTTCCTCTTTATCTGCTTCGGGGGGGGTACTGTATTTTGCCCCGGGAGATTCAGTAAGGGGAGTTTATTCGCTCAATACCAGCGGGTTTACTTCTTCTAAGTCAGTACCGCTTAACACGGGCGGGGAAGGTGTATATACTTCTTCCGTAGCGCTTGGCGAGGATGGGAATCTCTATGTTGTAATATCTTCTACTGTTCAGGTCCTTTATTCCCTTGACTCAAAAACTCTTGAACTTAGCTGGAGCCGGAAATTAGCCGAATCCCAGGATAAATCTTTTCAGCCGACCCCTGTTTATACGGACGGAATTGTCTATACAGGAACCGAGGAGGGGTACTTTAAAGGTTTTTATACTTGTGATGACCCGTTAAAAGGTATTGAAGCGGGAGATAAGGCGGTTGAAATTGAAGTGAGCAGTGCGTCAATGGTAGTATCGCCCGCTGTCTCGGACGGGTATCTGGCTCTTGTCACTGATTCGGGTAAAGTTGCCGTTTACAAAGCAGCCAATGCGGCTTCCATAACATCCCCCCGCCGGGGAGATGTGTTTATGGGGGAAGGGAACATAATAAGCGGTTCGGCCCGGGCAGACGGGTTTGAAAAGTATGAATTGTGGTACGCTTCGGGGACAGAATGGAAAATTATTATCTCTTCAGGATCCCAGGTCAACAGCGAAACACTTGCCCAATGGGATGTGAGCGGTTTAAAGGACGGATACTATGAGCTTCGGCTTAGAGTTATAACAGGAAACATCACGGGGGAGGCTTTCGGATCTGTATTGGTTGACAATCCCCCCCTCCCGCCGTCACAGGTAACCGCGGAAGCCGTTGACGCATCGGGCATAATGATCTCATGGGAAAAGTCCCCCGATGACGGCGGCGGTAATGATGACGTCGAGGGGTACAGGATATACCGCGCCAGGGGGTCAACCGGATCTTTTGATTTTTCTGCCCCCGCCGGAGAAGCCGGCCTTGGGGCTGAATCCTTTTACGACGGCGACCTGGAGGCGCTTACCACTTATTACTACACGGTAAGGAGTTTTGACAGCCGCAGCGAATCCGAAGACGCGGGGCCTGTCTCCGCATATATAGACGAGAGCTTTATCGTGGTTACGGATCCGCCGCGCCCGCCCTCGGCTCTCAGAGCCGAGCCGAAGGACGGTCCCCTGGTGGAACTCTCCTGGAGCCTCTCCCCGGATGACGGCTCGGGTGACGGAAGCGTATCGGGGTATAACCTTTACCGTGTTGAAGGTTCAACCGGGGATTTCCCGGATTCGGCGCTTCTTGCGAAACTCTCTACGGGAACCGCAGCATATACAGACTCTTCAGCCGCGTCTTTTACTACCTATTATTACCTTATAAAAAGCTTCAACGAGTACGGAGAGTCGGAAGGGGCGGGGCCCGCCGCGGCCTATATTGACGAGAGCCTCGTATGGTTTGATATACCCGCGGAGAAGGGCGGGACGGCGGAGATACCCTGCGGAACCTCCGTTTACTTTCCTCCAGGGTCGGTCAGGGAGGGGAGCAGGGTCAAGATAGAGCCCCTTCACCGGGATGAGGTTCCGGATGCCGGCGCTGCTGGAAATTGGGTTCCCTACCCGTCGGCCTGGCGGTTTACCGTAGAACCGGATCAGAGGTTCAGGTTGCCCGCAAGTATAACCCTTGTTCCGCCCGAAGGTGGGTATTCGGCTTCGAGTTTTGAGTTTATGAGGGCCTACTGGTACGATCCGCAGGATGACATATACAGGATGGTAGATACCTCGGAGCCCGATACCTCCGCAAATACCGTAAAGGCCGATGTGGAAAGGTTTGCCTTATTCCGCGCGGGAAGGTATATCCCCTCAGGGAAGATAATCTCGGAGGATAACCTTTATACTTATCCCAACCCGGCTTTCGGGGACGAGGCTGTTATAAGGTTTCTGCTCGGATCGCAGGCCAGGGTAAATATAAGGATATTCAACGTTGCAGGAGAGCCGGTCGCGGAGTTAAGCGAGAGTTATACAGATTCGGATGCCGGGAGATGGCAGGAGATAAGATGGGATATATCCTCCGTAGCCTCCGGGGTTTACATTTACAGAGTCAGGGCTTCGGGCGAAACCGGTTCGGACGAGGTCATAAAGAAAACGGCGGTAATAAAATGAGAAGATTCTTAAAAGCAGCTTTAACTGCGGTTATTCTTTCCGCCGCTCCCGCTTCGGCCGGTATAAACATACACCGTGACGCCGCCGGGACCGCCGCCCCGTTTCTCAGGATAGCTCCCGGAGGCCGGGGGACCGCCATGGGCGAGTACCAGTCAGGCCTTTCACCGGATATGTACGGGGCCTGGTGGAACCCCGCGTACCTGTCTTCTATGAGGAGGTACAGGGCAGGGGCCTGTTACAACAGGTGGATACAGGGTATAAATAACAGCTTTGTATCAGGGGTATTTCCTCTTGACTCAGGGACAGCCGGGGTTATGTTCAGGTCTCTTGCGGTTCCTTCGGATATGGAGAGAAGGTCGGGAGAGGGGGAGGGGGATGCTTTCTTTCCCCGGAGTTCCCCCGAGGGGAGCTTCGGAGCCTACGATATAATGCTCGGACTTTCCTACGGAAGGCCCGTATCCGAGAGAGTATCGGCCGGGGTAACGCTTAAAGGGATACTCCAGTCCATAGACGATAGAAGGGCGTACGGTTTCGGAGTGGACGCGGGGGTTCTGTATGAGACCTCTCTCCTGGGAAAAGAACTGGGGGTATCCTCCGCCCTCAGGAACTTCGGCCCGCCCGTAAAGTTCCGGAAGAGTTCCTACCCGCTTCCGCTTGATTTCAGCCTGGGAGCCGGGATGGTCCCGGCGGATAACCTGGAGGCCTCGCTTAACCTGCGGGTTTCGGGGGATGATTACCCGAGACTCCACCTTGGGGCCGAGTACATACTGAGGGATACACTCATATTCCGCTCAGGGTACACCTACAGGTTTAAAGGCCAGCCCCTGGGCGGGGGCTCCGGGCTGAGAGCCGGTTTGGGAGTAAGGATATCTGATTTTTCCCTTGATTACTCCTACGCCCCTTATTCCTACCTGGGGGATGCCCACAGGATATCCCTGGGAGCTGAGTTCGGCTCCAGGCCGGTGAAAGACATCTCTGCCTATACCATAGACCTCCCGGATCCCGCGGTAAGCGAAAGGCTCAGCGAATCCCTGCCGGGGGATGCGGGTTTATTCAGCGTTTCAATGGTTCCTCTTTCCATATCCCCTTCCCGGGTTATCTGGAAGGTGGAGGCATCCACCGGGGCGGGGTTCCTGAGAAGGGCGGGGTTCGTGACCTCGCAGCAGAACCTTGAAAATATCCGTTTTAAAGTCTCGGAGGACTTTACGGAGCTTCCGGATGAGCGCGGGGGGGTCTCCCGGATCATATATATTGATATCTCGGATAACCTTGATCGGAGGGCTCTTATAAGCTCAGACGCCGATTTTTATATAGGGAAAAGCTCCCTCCGGAGCCGGATAAAATTCTACGACGGGGATCTGAACCCTCTCGAGGTGCTCTCAAGAGAGGCCTCCGGGGAGGAGGAGGTGTTCAGCGTTGATACAAAGGGGGCCCGGCAGATCCTGATAAGGCAGTGGATAAGAGACTGATATACAGGGAGATACTGCTCCGGAGGCAGTTTGAAGAGATAGCCGGGCTCTTTTCACGGGCCCGGGTGCCTCTCTCCCCGGTTAAGGGTATGGGGCTTATTCTCTCGGGGATCTACCGGTCCGGGGAACGGGATATGGAGGATATAGATATCCTTGTAAAGCCCCGTGACGCCTCCTCCGCCGATTCTATCCTGCGCTCTTCCGGGTACAGGCAGGTAAGAAGCGGGGAGAAGAGCTACCACAGGACGGGAGAGCCCGCGGTAATAGATCTTCATACGGAGATAATTTACTTAAGCCGGGAACGGCTCGTAAGCCTCTGGGATGCGATGAGCCGCTCGGGGGAGTATTTCCTGATGTCCCCGGAGGAACATTTCATCTATATCCTTGTCCACGCTCTCATACACCACGGCGAACTTCGTGATACCTGGAAAACCGACCTGGACAGGCTTACCCCCCTGACGGATCTCAGCCTTATAAGAAAGAAAGCTTTAATTTACGGTATCCCGGATCTCCCCGCTATTTATGACGACAGGCTCTTTTCCTCGGAGGGGAGAAGCTTACGGACGGGGTATATAAGGTTTATTCTTTCACTTCCGGGGTTCCCGGATAAGGGTCATTTCCTGCGCCC
>SLGR01000162.1 GCA_007136585.1 Candidatus Sumerlaeota bacterium
ACCTATTAAATGAAAAGTGGCTGGGGAGGCAGGATTCGAACCTGCAAATGCCGCCTCCAAAGGGCGGTGCCTTGCCGTTTGGCGACTCCCCAGCTGTTAAACCTCGTTTACTATCCAGCTCCGGAACCCGAAACTGTTCTCAATAACTCTTACGGCGGATTCTGCCAGATGATCTTCCCCGGCAAGAGCAAAGAGACAGGAACCGCTGCCGGAAAGCAGGGGCATCGGGCCCCAGTTAAGAAGTCTGTTTCTGAGATCTTTCAATACCGGATATTGAGAATAAACCGTCTCCTCAAGATCGTTCCTGAGCACCATACTCCAGTCGCCTTTAGTGTAAGACTTGATTATTTTATCCAGTTCATTTGAAGGTGTCAAACTTCCTCCGGGATAACTGCTGTAAATCCTCTCTGTAGATATATTAACTCCGGGATCTATAATGATTATATTGTGTTTTTTTTCTGCTTCCTCTTCCAGGGGTTCGATCACCTCACCCCTTCCTCTGACAATACAGGGTCCCGGGTAAAGAAAAAAATTAACATCGCTTCCCAGAAGGGTTCCGGTCTCGGATAACTCTTCCCTGCTCAGGTCAAGCTCCCATAATCTGTTAAGGGCAAGAAGAACAGAGGCCGCATCAGATGACCCCCCTCCCAGACCTCCTCCCAGCGGAATATTTTTATTGAGTTTTATCCGGCACCCCCTCTCAGTTCCAGTTCTATCTTTGAGAATAATAGCTGCCCTGTAAGCCAGATTATCTTCAGGAGGAATATTTTCTGAGCATTTAATGGAAATATCTTCAGCCGGCTCAACAAGCAAGGTATCCTCCAGTGAGACCTTACTCATAAGGGATATAATCTCATGGTACCCGTCCTCTCTCCTGGGTCCAACGTTAAGAAAAAGATTTATCTTAGCCTGAGCCCTAATTTCCATAATTTAATCTTAGCCTTATACTCATACCCCCGTATTCCACATCCACAAGACGGGGGAATTCCTTATCATTTATATTCCTCCAGTCCCCATAGCGAATACTAACGCCATTTATTTCCTTATACGAAACCCTGCCGCCGGATACGAATATAAAAGGCCAGTACATAAATAAGTCAGCTATATCCTCATCAATAAGGGCATCCCGTATATCAACTTTCCCGCGGTGCACCGTCAGAGTTCCCCTGGGTGTGTTGTAAATATCTAAAAGGTAAAGGGTAAATCTTTCTTTTGAGCTTTCTACAGAAAAAAAACCTCTTACCTCCATATAACCGTCAGCCTCAATAGCTATTATCCCAGTCAGATCTATCGGAACAGACGGATAGCGCGGACAGCATGATGAGATTAAAACCGCTATAGCGGCTATTATGAAAGGTTTTCCGCCCGGGAACGGCGGAATCATTCTTCAACAGACTCCAGTTTCCTTCGGAGTTCTTCGTTATCCGGATCCTGCTCTATAGCCTTCCTGTAGTACTCCGCAGCATACTCGAATTCTTCAAGTTTAAGATAAGTATCTCCAAGATGTTCAAGGATTACCGGATCATCGGATTTTGAAGCGGCCCGCTTCAAAAGTTCAAGGGCTTCTTCGTACCTTGAAAGCTGGTAATATACCCATCCGAGCGAGTCTATATATGCTGCGTTGTCAGGCTCTACCTCAAGGGCGTTAAGGATAAGCTCCTTGGCCTCATACAGATTTATCCCCCTCTCCGCCCATATATACCCGAGATAGTTCTGTGCGGGAGCGTGTTCGGGGTTGATCTCTATGCACCTCTTAAAAGCCTTGTAGGACTCCTCATGCATATCAAGGTTATCATAAACAACCCCAAGGTGGAAATAAGCCTGATCGGTCTCACGTATACTTACTGCCTCCAGAAGGGCTTCTTTCGCCTTATGGTACTCTTCCATATAACTCTTTATCAGTCCGAGAAAATGCCACGGGGCATATTCATCCGGATAGTACTCTGAAACCTGCTCGAATATCTCCCTGGCCTGCTCAACCTCTTCTGCTTCGGCGTAGAATATACCAAGTCTCATTAGAACAGAGTAATCCTCCGGAGCTTTCTCCCTGGCTCGAAAGAGGGCTTCTTCGGCTCTTTCAATATTTTCTTCCTCCTGCCAGATCTCGGATATCATAAAATAAGCCCGCAGGTCATCCGGTTCGGAACTGATAGCCTTCTCAAGGTACCTTAAGGCGCGGCGACGACGCCCTTCTCCTATATAAATCCTGGCCACCTGCCGGTAAATTTCTCCGGGATTGGAACCATATTTTATAGTGTCAATATAATGAGAAACGGCTGCCCGAACCCGACCTTTTTTAAGGTACAGATCAGCCAGTGAGAGGCGTGTGTATAGATCACGGGGTTCATTCTTTAAAACGTTAAAATAAAGATCCAGCGCCGTGGAATACTCCCCTTTTTCACTATATATTGAAGCCAGGCTCAGAGTGGCTTCCTTATTGCCGGGCTGCATTTCAAGGAGTTCCTTTAATATTTCGGAGGCCTTTTCCGTTTCCCCGCTTTTTAGCAGCACATCACTGTATATTTCCAGCAGTTCCGGGTCTTCAGAGTCGCGGCTGTATAACCCGGAAGCCATATTGAGAGCGGATTCGTACCTTCCCCCAAAGTAGTAGAGCTCAAGAAGGTCCCGCATTACAGTAATGCTGTCGGGGTTCATAAGCCGGGCCGCCTCAAGATAAGTCACAGCCCTGTCAAGTTCTCCCTGGTTAACGTAATAACGTCCCATCAGGTAATAATAGGCCCTTCCCCCGCGTCCAAGCCGGAAGACCGAAACTGCCGGGGCGGCACTTAAAATAAATAAGAGTATTACAAGAAGTAACTTACGAGACATTCTTAAGGTCGGTTGCCGGGTAAAATTTACTAAACTCCTTCACGACAGGCCCGGAACCCTTATCAAGGTGAGAAAGAAAATCTTCTAAGGTGATATCTTTGAAAATATCCAGAGAATTCTCTGTTATCTCTTTTTCTGTTCCGGAAGTCATTATTTTAAGTATTTTATATACTTCTATTTTAAAAAAAGCTTTAACGCATCTGGAATCAAACTTTGAACCCGAACCGTCTTTAAAAATTCTGATAACATCTTTGAAAGGCATAGGCTCCCTGTAATGCCTTTTATAGGTTACCGCATCAAACACGTCAGCAACGGCCATTATACGTGAGATTTCAGGTATATCCTCTCCCGAATATCCGTTAGGGTACCCTGATCCGTCATAGTTCTCATGGTGTGAAGAGGCTACCAGGGGAACTTCCCTGAACTTGGGCTGAAAATGAGTGCGCTCAAGTATCTTTTTGGTTACAAGGACGTGCCTCTGGATATGCTCCCGTTCAGCGGGATCCAGCCTGCCCGGTTTAGTAAGAACCGCTTCGCGGACGCCTATCTTTCCCAGGTCGTGAAGAAGAGCCGCGTACTTAAGAATTTCTCTTTTTGTGGGGTTGTAGTTCATCTTGTCAGCCATAAGAAGGGCGTAGGAACATACCCGAGAAGAGTGCCCGGCGGTCATTGGATCCCGAGCGTCTATAGTCTCAGCCAGAGTGTTTATAAACGAGGTAAACGATTCTCTTATCTCCTCGTAAAGCATAGTCTTTTCCACAGCCCCGGCGGCGTGGTTTGAGAGCATACTCAGAATATCCTCGTCCTGGGGAGTGAAGACTCCGGATTTTTTATTTAGCACCTGGAACACCCCTATAATATCCCCGGTCAGGGTCTTCAGGGGCATACAGAGAACTGTCCTTGTCCGGTATCCCGTGCGCCTGTCAAACTCGGGGTTGAACCTCTCATCGCTGTAAGCATCCTTTATATTGACAGTTTCTCCCGTCTTTGCCGAGAACCCGGCAAGACCTTTACCGGCCGGAAAGCGTATTATCTCGGATTTAAGGCCGTGGGAAACCCAGCTGTAGAGCTGATCATCCCCATTATCAAGAAGGTATACGCTGCAGCGGTCAGCCTCAAGGAGCTCCTTGGTCTCATCCGCTATCAGAGAAACTATGGTTTCCAGGTTATCACAGGCGGATATCTCAGCCGAGTACCTCAGAATAAGTGAAAGCTTGCTGTCAACCATTTTCTCAGGCTCTTTTTTTTCTGTATCGCTGTTTTTTTTGCTCATTTTATAGGACAACTTTAACTTTGCTCCTTTATTTTAGCCAAAAAAAGCTTCACTTACAAGTTTTGAGACCGTAAACGAAGCAAGAAAAACTTTGTGGTATCAAACCGGCACACCCCTTGCTGCCCAGTACTTGTCCCACTCACCGTTCAGCTTTAATAGCCTCA
>SLGR01000235.1 GCA_007136585.1 Candidatus Sumerlaeota bacterium
CCCTCGGAGCAGCCAAAGGCTGCGAGAATGAGAAAACGGATGCCGGCAGCGGCTGACTCAGTATTTTTATTACTTTTTGCGAGTATATACTCATGGACGTTTCACCTGAAGATTCCTCCCAATACATTTAAAGCCCCGGGGGTGCTGGTTTCCCGGAGCTAAACCTGAAGGAGATTGACTGGTTTAATTTAAAAACAAGGAGGGCCAAAAAACACAAAGAAGTTACCTGAAAAGTCCTCTGATCCTTTCTTCAGTTTCCTCCCTGAGCTCCTCAGCAGCCTCGCCGGCCTTCTTCTCTGCTTCCCTGCGGGCCTCCTCGGCGGCCTTCCTGGCGGCGGCCTCCGCGGCAGAGACCCTTTCTTCTATCTCCGCTCTCTTTTCCTCCACCCTGGCCTTAAGCGCATCCCTTTCCTCTTCAACGGATCTGAGCGCCGAAAGGAGTCTCTCCTCCTGTTCCCTGCGGAAAGCCTCGGTATCGGAGAGTATCTCATCCCTTCTTCTAAGAACCTCGCTGTCTACAAGCTCCCGTGCCTCTTCCCGGGCCCTGGCTATCTCCCGCTCAAGTTCACGCCTTAGATGTTCGGAAATCAGGGTATCCAGGCTGGAGGATATACTAAGCCGGGGTGATGAGAGACTGCCTCTTACGCGGACTTTAACCTCCACCGGGGGATCGTCAAGGCGCAGGAAATCAACCCAGTTTTCCGGTAGAAGCCCTCTCCCGGACCAGGATATATCCGAGTCTATCTCCCCGGCGGTGAAAACAGCGGAAAGTTCAAGGTCACCCCGCCCGTCAGCGATCCTGAAATTTTCATAAGAGGCGGTTAAAGTATCAACGGGTTCCTCCCGGGTCCTGTCGAAAACCGCCTCTCCGTCAAACCTGTCGTAGGAGACCTTAACCCGCCCCGGGCGTCCGTACCCCATCGGATCTCCCGTAAGGTCCCGGACCTGGAGTTTCTCTCCGTCAGTTCCGGAGATAAGCGCTTCCTTGAGCAGAAAGGCCGGGTAGCTCTCCCGGCGGTCAAAATGTATTACCGTTCCTCCGTGCCTGGTCCGGACCACGCGCTCGGGTTTATCTTTCTTAGGCGGTATATAACGGCGAACCGTCTCTACAGCCGACACCAGACCGGTAACTCTCCGCGTTATAAGAGGCCCGAAAACCGTCTCGGCTATATCCTCCGTTTCTATGGAAGGGAGTCTCATTTTATCCATAAGGGCCCTGTAATCATCTCTCCGGGCATCTGCCGCGCTGTGGATGCTCTCCCGTATTTCCCCGGCGGAGGATCTGAGCTCTTCCAGCTGCCCCCTGACCTGAGCCGCGTACTCACCCGCGGAGGAAACACTCTCCTCGGCCCGGCGAAGTTTCTCCCTGGCAGGCCCTATATCTTCGGGGCCGGTTACCCTTATCCGGAGCACCTCTTCCCTTATACCCTTTAACTCCTCAACTCTCTCCGAGGCCTCCTCCGGGTCCAGTTCCTCAAACTCATCCCTGAAGGTTTCGGATTCAGCCCGCGCCCTGCGGAGCTCCCTGACCGACTTCAGGTCTTCAACGCTGAAGTACCCCCGGACATCAATCCTCTCTGAAGCGCGCTCTCTTATATCTTCAAGCCAGGAGGATATCATCTCTTTCCACCTGGATTCTTCCTCCCTGTCTTCAGGATCGGGTTTTTCTTTTCTAGGCAGGAACCCGGAACTCTCCCTGGGGGTACCGAAGGCAAGGCCGGTCCCGGAGATCTCCTCAATGACAAGCTTCCTCTCAAAAAGAGGACCGCCCAGAACAGCAAACCTCATACGTCCGATCTCCATAAGGTTCTCGTACTCCCTGCTCCGGCTGGCGACTGTAAACCCCTCAACGACCACTCCAGGAGGACTCCAGCTTATACTGAGGTCCTCTATCTCAACTTTCGCCCCCCATACGGCGGAACCAGCCCTCTCTACTGTCCGGTGAATAATTGTATCAAGGAAAAATATCCCCGTAACAAAGATAATGGCGGTAATTAGGAGAAACGGGATGAACCCTTTCCATCTCACGGGCTGAATCTCCTGTAGATCTTATATATTTTGGAGGCCTTCATTAATTTTACAACCTTTAGTTTATCCACCCTGTCTTTCAGACTTTCCCTGTAGTATACAACAAACTTTACCGTGGCAGCATAAAGGGGAAGAGCCGCAACCAGGGATATAAGAAGTGTCCCCATCACAACCGTGTTATTAAACCTTGTCAGGGCAATTACAGGCGTATTGTACATCGCGGTCCAGGTCCCTTCAAGAGCCCCGGCAAGAAGAACCTTTTCTCCCGCAAAATGGGCCAGGGGGTCTATAAAAAAACCTATAACCCCGAAAAGGATTGAAGAGAAGACCGCGGCAGCCGCGTTTACTTTGATTATACATATAAGGAGTATAACCAGGAGGTTGTGGAGAGCAAAGACCGGAGTAAGACCCAGGACGGAGCCGAGTATCACCCCGCCTGCTATCCCTGAAGGGGAGGCATCGCTGTTAAGCGCCTTTAAAAGTTTCTTTAAAAGTTTTATCCACACTGTTTATCACCCGTACCGGGAAATTTTAGTTTATGGTCCCGATGAAAGTCAATCCCGTCCCGCGGAAAGCCTCTCTATTATTCTTTCAGGGACCCGGCGCGGCCTCATATCCGGGTCTATGCAGGCAAGAAGGGTCTCACCTTCGGCTATCTCCCCGCCGTCTTCCCGGGTGACCCTGTATGTGAAGTTAATCCTGGCCCCCCTTACGCTCTCAAGGACGGTATCAATTGTAAGCGTATCTCCGTATAGAGCCGGCGAGATATACTTTACCGAAGCCGACCGGACCGCGAAAAGCGTCCCCCCGGCTGCCTCGGCGGCGATATCAACCCCCCTTTCCTCCATATACCGGGTCCGCCCTATCTCGAAGTACTCAAGGTACCTGCCGTAATAGACAACTCCGCCGCAGTCCGTATCCCTGTAGTATATCTTTACTTTACTTTTCGTCATAACGTGTTTTAATTAGCATATAAAAAAACCCTTGTAAAGAATAAGAGCGCAGGCCTTGAATACATTCCTTTTAATATGTAGTATCTACCCTATGAAAATTAAAGTTCAGAGACTGCGTGATATAGACCTGCCCGCTTACAGCCACCGGGGAGACAGCGGGGTGGACCTGGTAAACGCCTCCGAAGATATCACCCTCTCTCCCGGGGAGAGGAGACTTGTTCCTTCGGGGATCAGGGTAGCCCTGCCTGAGGGGTACGAGCTCCAGGTTCGTTCCAGGAGCGGCCTGGCCCTGAAAAAAGGAGTAATGGTTTTAAACTCCCCGGGAACCGTTGACTCCGGTTACAGGGGCGAGATCGGGGTGATCCTTTTCAACGCGTCCGGATCGGATATCCTGATAGAAAAAGACTCCCGTATCGCCCAGGCTGTCCTGCAGAAAGTTGAGAATATCAGCTGGCAGGAGACCGAGTCCCTCCCTGCCTCCGGGAGGCAGGAAGGCGGGTTCGGCAGCACCGGATAAGTCTTTAATCTATATCCGGAAGACTCCTTATGGAGTTTTCTATCTCCTCTTCCGGGTACTCATACTCCTGAAGCTTCCCGTCAAAGAAAGCCTGGTAGGAGGAGAGATCAAAGAACCCGTGCCCGGAGTAGTTAAAGACTATGCATTTTTCCTCTCCCGTGCTCCGGCATTTCTCCGCCTCAAGTATAGCCGCCCTTATGGCGTGCGAAGTCTCTGGAGCGGGGACCATACCTTCCGTAGAGGCAAAAATACGGGCCGCCTCAAACACCTCTATCTGATGAAAAGCCTGCGCCTCTATGACCCTGTCGTTTACCAGCGAGCAGAGAAGCGGGGCGTCCCCGTGGTACCTTAACCCCCCGGCGTGTATCCCGGGAGGTATAAAATCGTGACCCAGGGTATACATCTTCATAAGCGGGGTCATCTTAGCGGTATCCCCGTGGTCGTACCGGTACGGTCCCTTGGTGAGGGTCGGACACGCGGTGGGCTCGGCCCCGAGTATCTTAATATCCCTTTTACCGTCTATCTTATCCTTTACGAAGGGAAAGGCTATACCGGCAAAGTTGCTTCCGCCGCCAACGCAGCCTATAACTACATCGGCCTCCTCCCCGGCAAGTTCCAGCTGTTTTTTAACCTCCAGCCCCACTATGCTCTGGTGGAGACATACGTGGTTCAGAACGCTTCCCAGTGAGTACCTTGCCTCATCGTGAGTGGCGGCGTACTCCACCGCCTCGCTTATGGCTATACCCAG
>SLGR01000124.1 GCA_007136585.1 Candidatus Sumerlaeota bacterium
ACCTCGTCCTCAGGCTGTCTGGTCCGGGCGGATTTACATTCAATTATCTGAACATTAAGGTATCTCTTTCCGTCTTTCTCAAGATAAGGGGTCAGAGGATCTTCCCTGAGAACATCAAGCTCTGTCAGGTAAACCCCTTCCGCGTCAAAAGCCTCTTCCCCGACCTGGAGTATACGGTCCCCTTGTTCATAGAGCTCCGCCGCTGTAATAACCTCAAGAAGCATCCCCACATACCTTGAATATACAAGCCCCTCTATTATCTTCTCCGGCTCCAGCCCTCTGTATTGTTCAAGGAGCCCGTTAATCTCTTTCCTTACCGCCATAGAATCAATTACCGGCCTGGAACCGGGTCCCTCAATCACCCGCCCCGTTGAATCTTTTTTATAGGGTTTCTCAACAATAAGAGATTTACCGTCATTATCTTCACTCCGGTCAATAAACCTGTAGCTGTACCTTCCCGGATACTTTGATAATACCTTCTCCATCTCAGAGCTGATAAAGTCCCTCAGTTCGGGGTAATCCCTGTAATCAAAAACCAGCATTACCCTGTCAGCGCCGAGGCGGGACTTATGAGCAGCGAATTCTCTTACGGCCTGCGAAATAAAACTTTTTACGCGCCGTTTACCCTCTTCAATCTCCGAAACGGCGCTGGGGGCCCCGTGAAAGTAGACTCTGTGGGTATGAACCGCTGTCTTCCTGCCGCCGGATTCAATAACGGCATCAACCCAGTTAAGCGTCCCGTCAAGATGGATATTAGCCCGGTCAACGCCCTTAGCTCCCGTGAGGGCTTCAAGTGCCTTGAGTTTTACCCAGACCTCCTGGTAAGTATCGTCCAGAATATCTTCCGAGGCGGTCTTTGAAAAATCAATCAGCCCGCTGTAAGCCTCCGATACTGATTTTACGGCCCTGTAGTACTCGGCCCCGCGACCCGTTATGCGCACACCAGAGGGTGTAAAAACCTCTCCGGCAAAAAGAGAGGGGCCTTTGGTTTTTATATCCAGGTAACCACGCAAGGCGTCTTTCAACGGGTTTATGCCCAGCCCCAGATCTTCGTAGTAAGGTCTCATTATCCTGGACTGAACTCCCAGGTAGTTATCCCTGTGTCCCTGGATACCGTATTCAGGGGTTACAAGGCTCAAGGCCTCGTGAAGAAGTATCTCGGGGATATACTCCCTTACCCTGGATTGTCTCTCAAAAAAGTCCCGGGCCAGGGTTATGCGCCGGGCTGGTTTATCTTCAGCGAAGGAAAGAACGTAATCCTCCGGACCTGCTATACCGTATTTATCGGCGTCAAAAAGCAGGACCGAGGATTCTATATCTTTGCTTACCGTCTCCAGTACGGCGTATAATTCCTTAAGAAGGTCCCTCTCGCTGCTTAACTCATCCCGGAACCTGCCGGGTTCTTCCTCACCTGCCAGCATCCTTTCTGTTTCCGTAAGCCTTAAATGAACCAGCCTCATAACAAGGTCAAGGCTCTCACGGACATGATCCGTCTCTTCCAGGTCCTCCATCCTGAGAGCAGGTATATCAGTATACCCTTCCCGGAGAGATTCCAGTCTTCTCCCCGCACCGATTGCCCCCGTGATCCTTGCGGTTATCCCTGAAGCGGCTCCCGATATAATCCCGGGAGGAGAAAACCTGGGCCTGGACGAAGCTGAACTTATTCTCTCCCTACCCGCTATAAGGGCCCTGACAGTATCAGGATCCTGGCGCCCGGGTTCGCCCAGCGCCCCGACCTCCTCTTCGGAAAGCCCGCTGATATACCCCGCAGGGTCATTCATAAACCCGGGTATATCAAAAGAGCTTCCCCGGAGGTTGAGGGTGTGCATTGACCGGGCCACGGCGCCTTTATCAAAGACAAGAAGCCCATAAGGCGAGGAAGCGGCTGCCAGACCCGTGTTTATGTAACTTAACGCGTTCTCTACCCTCCGGCGGCTCACTTCTCCCGGCATTACCGTAAGAGGTCTTATCCCGGAGAGAACCTCCGCAAGTCCTTCGCTGACTTCTACCCCGGAAGGAACCCCGTCCAGGTTCTCAACGGCTGCCTCGGCTCTCATTTGCAGGTATCTTTCAAGGGCGCCTTCTTCCCTGAGGCTGAATATCTCGGTTCCGGAGGGTTTCCTTGAAATGACCGCCTGTTCGAAATCCTCTCCCAGGAAGCTCAGAAGCGTCACTTCGGAGCCGCCAAGGTAAAACCGCTCAGAGGCGTCAAAAAGAAACTCACTCCCGGGGCCGCTCAGAGATTCATACCTCCTTCTCCAGCGCTCAGCCAGGTAAGCGGAATCATCCGCCAAGCGGAGGACCTTTCCGACTACTCTCTTCTTGACCCACTCCTTTCCCAGGAGACTCTCTACGCCCAGCGTATCCGATGCCAGCTGGCTGAAATCCAGGGTCTCTTCTCCCCTGAGGAGGCGGTAGTACCTCTCGGCTATCTCCGGGGTATGGGAGGTTACGTTGGGGGAAATTACCAGGTAGGGAACATTTTCCTGCCGGAGTTTTTCGGTGACCCCTGAGGCGTGGAACCCTCCAGAGAGAAGCAGGGGGGTCCCCCCGGTCCTATCGGACGATTCGAGACACCTGCCGGCAAAGACCCGGTCCCTCTCCACCACTACCCGGTAAAACTCTCCCATATGCGCCGCGTAGGGTTCAAGACGGGAGAGGTGCCTGTCGATCTCATTTAACCCGGGGTATCTCCCGGTTCTTCTAAGCTCTTCAAATTTGCTCTGGAATTTAAGGGTACTGTAATTAAAATCCGTGTACTCGTCCCTGGGGATCTGGTTTAAAAGAAACCTTGCCAGGGTGTTCAGGTAACCGGAAATAAAAAGGAGCATCTCCTGGTCGCGGGTGCGGCAGAGTCCCCTTGATATGCTCTCAAATACTTCTTTCTCTCCCTTCAAGGCCAGGTCCCTGTTTACCCCGGCAGAGAGCTGTATTGTTTCAAAGTATTTCCGGAGAGCGCTAAACCTGGGGTCTGAGTTCACCAGTTCTCTCATGCGTGATGCCTGGGCCCTGTTACTGCGGATAATATAGCGAAGACTCCCGAGAAGCCCGTCCTTCCCTGATCCCGTTCCGGGGAGAAAACCCGATTCCCTTACAAGAAGAGCATACTCGGAGGAAGCTTTATCCGGGTCAAGAGATTCCTCCATCTCCAAAACCCTCAGGTACCTGGAATACTCGGGAGATACCCCGCTTATACTAACCCCGGCATTATCAGCATACCCGGAAAGAATCCTCTGAAACTCCGAAGGGCGCATCCCGCCTGACCTGTAACGTTCGTACTGAGTGAGAAAACGGGAAAGCTCCCGGGGGTATACCCTCTCCTCTATCCCGAGCAGCAAGGTTCTGATTTTTTCAAGTATCCCGACTATATCCCCGCGGTGTTCCACGAACTCAACCAGCTGACCCAGGTTCTTATCGTACATCTCCTGGTCTTCGGCCCCCAGGATCGGCGTCCGGCGGTCCTGAAGGAGCGCAAACCCTTCCGCTCCGCTTACCAGGCTCTGACCCATAAAATACCTGACGGTATCCCGCCTCAGTTTTCCGTCCGGGATGGAATCAAATATTTCGGTATGGATCCTGCCTGAGGAGCCCTCAACGAGAATCTCTTCAATTCCTAAATCTCTGTGAAAGTAACTGATGATTCTCTTGATATTTTCCTGGACTCCCGGGTTGGCGTGAAGATCGTGAAGTATTATTACAGGCGGGCGGGATGAGTGAGTTTCGGGAATATGGCTCTCAATTACCTGGCCGTACTCGGAGGGAACCCGGAGTTCGGAAAAGGTTACAGCCGAAACAGCGGCCTGGGATGCCGCCGCGTAGGAAAACTCTCCTAGAACGTTCACTAAAATAAACGCCGAGGCTATAAGCGTATTGATGAGTTTGAGGGGTCTGGAGTAGATGAAACTCATACCCGGGAGCCTTTCCGGGAAAGAAAACCGTTTTTGAGGGAAGCATTATAAGCGTCACATATACTTATACTAGCATTAGTAATATACTGCATCGCCATAAATAAAAAAACAGACCTGCCTGCGTTATCTTTCATAATCCCGGTTTTACTGATTTTTTCCTTTCTTTAACCTGAAAATCCAGCAGCTCTAAACTCTGACTCTTAATTATTGCATATAAAGATTACTTTATTACTATGAAATGAGGGCGAAGAACCGGGGTCCGGTATCAGGGGGTATGTGAAATGTATGAGGAGTAAGCGGAGTTTTAAGGTTAACTATGTGAAATTAACGTGAAAT
>SLGR01000148.1 GCA_007136585.1 Candidatus Sumerlaeota bacterium
CTCATCCTGATAATCTCCTGTCTCATTTGTATTACCTCCTTTGCTATGAATCATAACAAAAAAGGCAAAACCGGAAATTTCTACTTTGCTCATACCGGAAATTATCATTTTGCGCTTACAGCGGATTAACAGGTCGCGGTTAATATGTTATAACTGCTCAGGGGAGCGTAAAAAGCCTGCGGAGTGAACCCAGTGGATTTAAAAATATTATGAAGATAAAGCCGTTTTTCAGCGTAATCATACCTGTATATAACCGGGAGGGTTTCATAGCAAAATCGGTCTCTTCCGTACTTAACCAGAGTTTCGGGGATTTTGAGCTTATAACGGTTGATGACGGGTCCCGGGACGGAACCCCGGAGGTTCTGAACTCTTTCACCGACCCCCGTCTCAGGCGCATACGCCTGGATAAGAACTCGGGGGTCAGCGCGGCCCGGAACCGGGGGATAGAGGCCGCGCAGGGGGAGTATGCGGCATTCCTTGATTCGGATGACTGGTGGCTGAAGGATAAGCTTCTGAGAACCAGGGAGGCCATAGAAGAATATCCGGATATAATGGTTTTTCATACCCTGGAGAAGTGGTACCGCGGGGGTAAGCTTCTGAACCAGAAAAAAAAGCACAGGCCCCCTTCAGGGGAGGTCTTTGAGCGGTGCCTCAGGCTCTGCTGTATAAGTATGTCTACAGCGGTCGTAAAAAAAGGGGTTTTTGAGAGCGTAGGCTGTTTTGACGAATCCCTCCCAGCCTGTGAGGATTACGATTTCTGGCTCAGGGTCGGGGCCCGGCACCGGGTGTTTCTTATAGAAGAAGCCCTTACGGAAAAGGAGGGAGGGCATCCCGGCCAGCAGTCCAGGCGGTACCCGGCTATGGACAGGTTCAGGATATATTCCATAGAGAAGATCCTTAAATCCGGTGAACTCGGAGCCGGTCAGTACGATGCTGCGGTCTCTGAGCTCAGGAGAAAGTGCCGTATATACGCTGAGGGAGCCCTTAAGCGCGGTCATACCGGGAAGGCCCGCGAGTTCCTTGAAAAACCCCGGGTTTTTTGAAATTCAGGGTTTTTTTTAAGTCGTGAATCTTCTTGATACCCCCGAGGGTTTTTGGTAAGATAACCGGGGTAAGGGGTAAAAAGGGGAGTAATTATGAGAAAGATTTTACTGGTTTCTTTACTTTTGGGTTTTATCGGGCCTGTATCAGGGTGCGCGGAAGAACCGGGAGTTTCGGAGGAGGCGGATATGGGTGTTGAGATAAGTTTGCCCGATCCCGAGGTCAGGGGCAGGGTTTCTGTAGAAGAGGCTATAAACAACAGGCACTCCGTCAGGAGTTTCAGCCGAAGAGCCCTGGAGCTTGAGGATGTATCACAGGTGCTGTGGGCCGCGGGGGGGATGCGAGTGGATGCAGTGAGCGCCGCAAGCCGGAGTTACCCGTCCGCCGGCGGGGCGTACCCGCTTGAGTTTTACCTGGTGGCAGGAAACGTTGAAGGTCTTGATCCGGGAATATACCTCTACGATGCCTCCGGGCACAGCCTTTCCGGGCACCGGGAGGGCGATCTGAGAGGAGATCTTGCCTCCGCCGCCCTGGGTCAGGGGTTTGTCGGAGCGGCCCCGGCAACCATAGTGATAACAGCCGATTACGCCCGGAGTACCGGCAGGTACGGGGACCGCGGGGTCCGGTACGTGTATATGGACGCCGGGCATTCCGGGGAGAATATTTACCTTGCCTGTGTTGCAAGGGGGTTGGGCACGGTTGCCGTCGGGGCTTTCCGTGACGACCAGGCTAACGGTGTTATCAACCCGCCCGGAGACGAGGAAGTAATATATATATTCCCTATAGGTCATCCTGAGTGAGAAAAAAGTCCCTGGGACTTTTAGAGGGCTGGGTTTCCATAGGGATAAACCTGCTTCTTTTCGCCCTCAAACTCTGGGCCGGGATAACCTCCGCCTCGGTGGCAATGGTCGCGGATGCCTGGCATACTCTTTCCGACTCGGCATCTTCCGTGATCCTGATAACAGGGATGACCCTTTCGGAGAGATCAGCCGACGAGAAACATCCCTTCGGGCACGGCCGGATAGATAATATTGCGGCTATAATTATAGGGACCCTGCTTATGGGTGTAGGGTTCGGGTTTCTCTTTAAGTCCGGGGTGAGGCTCTGGGAGTACTCCCCGGTAGAGTACGGACGGTCGGCTGTTATCATATTTGTTATTGCCGCGGCGGTGAAGGAGGGGCTTGCCCGGTTCTCCATATGGGCCGGGCGTAAAACCCGCTCCGAGGCGCTTATAGCCGACGGGTGCCACCACAGGAGCGATGCCGCCACAACTCTTCTTATACTTGCGGGGATATTTTTCGGAAGGGAGATGCGGTGGGTCGACCCAGCACTGGGCATCATAGTTTCGGTAGTTATAATCCACCTGTCCTACGGGATTATAAAGAGGTCTTCGGGGTCCATTATAGGAGAGAAGATGTGCCCCGAGATTGAACGGGAGATACAGGAGATCATCCGGAAGGATTTTCCAGAGGTGAGCTCCGCCCATCATTTTCACCTGCACCGGTACGGGGACCACTCTGAGCTGACCTTTCACGCGCATATGCCGGACGGTTTTACACTGGAGAAAGCCCACGGTATAATAAACGGGCTTGAAGAACGGATAAACCGTCAGTTCGGTATTGAGACTACCATACACGCCGGACCCCTGAGCGAGGCGGAGGGGTAAGTGGATTTCCTGCTGGTAAACCCTTTTGTAACGGATTTCGCCTGCTACGATTACTGGATGAAACCCCTGGGGCTTCTCTACCTCTCGGCTATACTTAAAAAGGAAGGTCACAGGGTTGAGTTCCTTGACTGTATGGACAGACATCACGCTGATCTGCCTCCGGTCTCCCCCGGCTCTTACGGGCGCGGCGGGTTTTTCAGTCTCCCGCGCCGCAGACCTGAAGTGTTAAAAAAATTTCCGCGGAAATATAAGAGTTACGGTCTTTCAGGTGAAAAACTTAAAAAAACGCTTGAAGTTTATTCTCCCCCGGATTATATCCTTCTGACCTCTGGTATGAGTTACTGGTACCCAGGGGTGGCTGAGACGGCATCTCTCTTAAGGGAAAAGTTTCCGAGGGCAAGGGTTATCCTGGGAGGAATCTACGCTTCGCTCTGCCCCGGGCATGCGCGGGAAAATGTTCCGGCCGATCTTGTTCTGAGCGGGCCGGGGTTTTCAGGGCTGGAAGAGGTGACAGGGGTTTCTATCCCTCCTTTTACAGGGTATCCGGCTCCCGATTACTCGGGTTACGGGGTCCTTGATTACGCCGCGGTAAGGAGCTCGGCGGGGTGCCCCGGCCCGGTATGCCCTTACTGCGCTGTGGGAAGGATATCTCCCGGGTACAGGTTTAAACCCTCCGGCGCGGTAAAGAGAGAGATAGAGGAACTGCGTGAAACCCGGGGTATCAGCGATATCGTTTTTTACGACGACGCTCTTCTGAACAGTCCGGGGTTCCTCGGGTACCTTGAGAACCCTGCCAGAGGAGTGCGACATCATACCCCTAACGCTTTTGAGGCCGGAAAACTGACCGCCGAGACGGCGGAACTTATGAGACGGGCCGGTTTTACCGATCCCTGTATATCTCTTGACCTGGTCGGGAGGGAGGGTTTCCCGGGAAAAGTTAACCGAGAAACCGCGGAGGAGGCAGCCCGGGCCCTGAGAAAAGCCGGGTATCCCGCCGGGGGGTTCTCAGCCTATCTTCTTGCCTTCGGTCCGGCCCGGTCCCTGGACGAGACCGTAACGGCTCTTGAGTTTATTCACGGGCTGGGCGCCCGGGTGCGTCTCTCAGAGTACGCGGTGGTTCCGGGAACCCCGGAAGAGACTTATTTTCCGAGTGAGGTTCTCTCTGAGCCTCTTTTGCATAACAACTCGCTCTACCCGGCTTACAGCCCCGGGGAGTGGGATAATCTACGCAGGGTCAAAGAGTACGCGCTCCGCCTTAACTCCGATGTGGCTTTGGCGCATGAGACGGCGGTTTAAGGAATAAGAATAATGGGAACAGTTGTAATTTACAGTTCTTGCGCAGGTATTTCAAAGTATACCCGATGTATTATTTAGGAGAAATCATATGAAGACAGAGAGAAACGGAGTTTTGCTTGAACTGGTCAGGGGGGATATAACCTGCCAGGAAGATATTGAGGCGGTAGTAAACGCCGCCAACGCCGAGCTTCTCCCCGGA
>SLGR01000023.1 GCA_007136585.1 Candidatus Sumerlaeota bacterium
ACAGGAGTTTCCACCTGCGGATTCTGTCTCATCGGAAAATATGGGAATATTCAATAAGGAAGCGGACCGCGTCCGCAGGTACCTCAGCTACCTTGAGACCGGGTACTTTTTCAGAAACCCCACGGCAATAGACGATTTTACGCACTCCGAAGAATATATGGCCTTTCTCCGTGAAGAGGAAGACCGGTAACACCTTTTATCATCTAAAACCCGGCGCTTACTGAAAAGTAGAAACTCCTTTCCGGGGCAGGGTACCACCCGCCCCAGCGCGAGACCGCGTAGGATTCATTTAAGATGTTCTTCACCCCCGCCTGCACCTCCAGCCCCGCACCGCTCCTTAGCACTGTCCCGGCGTTTAATACCGTATAACCTTTAAGCCTCTCTCCCAGGTTGGAGTAATCCCCTCCCGCGTACCTTTTACCCGTATAAACGGCATCCAGGTTTACCCTGGCAGCGCCCAGAATCCCGGCTGCAACCGAGGCCTTCCACTCATACCCTGGAGTAAGGGGCATCCTGCTGCCCCTGTAGGGGCCTTTCCGGAAAAGCGTCTCCCCCAGGGCAGCCCCCGCCCTTAACCTCACCGATCCGGGAAGTTCAGCCCTTACCCCGGCCTCAAGGCCATCCCTGCGGACCTCATCCATATTAACATTCCTTAAGAGGGTCCCGTCCCAGGATATCATATCCCTTATAACGGAGCGGTAGGCTGATACCTCCACCGCCACTCCCCTTACGGCTGAGAGGCTTATCCCGGCTTCACCCGAAAACCCTTCTTCGGGGCCGAGCTCCGCGAAAAAATCATCCCCGAACCCCTGGTACGAGGCCTGCTCGTCAACCGCCGGGTACCGGTAATTACTCCCAAAAGACAGGTAGGTTTTAACCCCTGAAACAGGGATCCATACCCCCCCGAGTTCAAAGGCATCCGCCCTGTGGCGGCTCCTGCCGTCAGCTGCGCCTGAACCCTGAGTTACGGTAATTTCGGCTCTCTCCGACCGGTACCCCGCGGATAAGATAACCCCTGCCGCAGGCTCGGCCTCTCCCCGGATCCACCCCCCTGCCACCGGCATTCTTATACCGGTCCGGGATATCAGAGTATCTCTTCCCGGATCGGAGTAGAGATCCGCGTCAAGGCTCTCCCGGTATATACCGCCTCCTGCCATTAAGTAAAGAGGCATATTCAGTATTGCCGGTTCCGCCCTAAGCTCCGGAAGGAAATAAACCCTCCCTGTATCCCGGTCGGAAAAGGAAAACCAGGAACTCATATCGACCTCTTCCCTCCGCCGGGAATACCCGCTCCGGATGATCATCTCCATATTATCATTAAGGGGAAGAGATATATCCGCAGAGATCTCTTGAAGTTTCTCGGAGGCCTGGTCTTCATCATTGCTATGCTGTCTCGGATCCTCTCTCATCTGCTCCCTGGTGAGGCTGCCGGGCATCTCGTAAGAAGAATCGCTGAAGGAAACCCCCAGGGAGGCGGTTCCCCTTCCGGTAAACCCGCTATCACTTAGGGAGACCGAAACCCCTTCCGAAAACGCCAAGCTCCTGCTCCGGTACCCCTCCTCGCTGAACCGCTCCGCGGAAAAACTTATGCCGAGCCGCTCTCCCGAGGCGGAGTACCCCGCCCTCTGACGGAAAAGCCCAAAACTCCCCGCTCCGGCCTCAACGGTAAAACTCTCCTTCTTCTCCGCGGGGCGGCGCGTTATTATATTAATGACACCTCCCATCGCGGAGCTTCCGTACATAACTCCGCTCCCGCCTCTGATGACCTCGATCCTTTCAACCGAGCCTGCGGGGATCTCAAGCCAGTTCATACCTCCCATATCAGGCCGGTTAAGACGCCGTCCGTCAACGAGAACCAGGGAGCGCAGGTGGGCCTCTTCCCCCATACCCCGGATATCAACTACGGACCTCCCCGAAGCTCCGGTAAGGTTGCTCACGCTTACGCCTGTAAGCTGCGCGAAGACCTCATCAACCGTGCCCGCTCCAGATGCGGATATATCCTCCGGGGTAAGGACCGTTACGGAACCGGGCCACCGGTAAACCGGCATCCTCCCGCCCGAGGGGGTAACGAGAACCTCCCCCAGGTCTCCAAGGTACTCCCCGCAAAGAGCGGGGATAGCCGCAATAAACATAACCGCTGTAATAATAATCAGTTTTATCATTTTCTCCTCCAGGCTGATACTTCCGGAAAAACGGTAGACTGGGCTGGCGGAAACCGCATTACCATTGCCTGTCAGCGGGAGGGATCTCACCTCCACTTCCTCCGCAGTTCCGGGACTTCATTTCTTTCCGGTTCCTCCTTTCTATTCTTACAAACAACCTTCCGTCTCTCTCCTTAACTTCAAATTTCTCGCCGTAAGTTTCCTCTAAAAGATCTTCCCTTATAACCTCCCGCGGCCGGCCGAAACCCCTGACCCTCCCGTCTTTCATAAGTATTATCCTGTCTGAGTAGGCCGCGGCTGAACCAAGATCGTGAGTTACGGCTATAACAGTCCTTCCCTCCGAGGCTATACTTTTTAAAATCTCGTATATCCTGAAGGTCTGGGCTATATCCAGGTGGGATGCGGGTTCATCCAGGAGCATAACCGGGGTCTGCTGGCAGATAGCCCTTGCTATAAGAGCAAGCTGGCGCTGGCCGCTTGAAAGGCGGTTGATACTCTTCCGGGAAAACCCGGAGCACCCGGCGGCCCTGAGAGCTTTCCCGGCTTCTTCCAGATCCTTTCTCCCGTGACCCCTGAACCTTCCCCGGTAGGGGTTCCTCCCCATAAGGACCATTTCCTGTACCGTAAAGGGAAAAGAGGAATGGAACTCCGGAGGGACATACGAGACAAGCCGGCCTCTCTCCTGCGGAGAAAGGGAGTGTATACCGGTTCCGTTTACCAGAACCTTTCCCTCAAGGGGGGGGAGGAGACCCCCGGCGGCTTTAAGAAAAGTCGTCTTTCCGCTGGCGTTAGGCCCCGCGAGAACGCATATGCTCCCGGGCGGAACTTCCAGGGATATCCCCTCTATCTTAAAATCCCTGTAACCCGCTTTCAGTCCTTCGGCTTTTATCATTGGTTCATACTTTCCTGAGAAGTAGATAGAGAAAGAAAGGGGCCCCGAAAAAAGCCGTAACCACCCCGACAGGGAGCTCAAGCGGTGCGGCGACGCTCCGGGCGGCGGCGTCGCATAAAACAAGAAACCCCCCTCCCGCCAGAGCCGATAAGGGGATAAGCCGCCTGTGTGAAGCCCCCGACGTCAGCCTTACTATATGGGGAACTATCAGCCCCGCAAAACCTATTATACCTGCCGCGGATACACATCCGGCAACAGCCAGGGCCGCTGAAAATAGAAGGACTCCCCTGGCCTTCTCAACGTCAACCCCGAGAAAAGCTGCCTGCTCATCCCCCAGGGCCAGAATATCCAGATCCCCGGCATAATAAAGTGAGACCGCCCCGGCGGCAAGGACCGCCGCTCCCGCGGTTATATTTGAAGTTAGGGTCGCGTTCTGCAGGTTCCCGGTAAGAAAAAAAAGTATACTGTAGGCGCTCTCCCTGCTCAGAACCATAATAAGGAGAACAAAGGCCGAAAACAGGGAACTTATGCTCACGCCTGCCAGTATAAGAGTCTGGGGTGATCTTCTTGAAGAATGTGAAGCGATAAGATAGACTCCCGCCGTTGCAGCTATACCGCCGCCGAAAGCAAGCACCCCGCGGAGCGGGTAAAGCCCCAGCCAGATCGCGGAAACGGCCCCAAGGGCGGCCCCGGCGGAGGTCCCAGTAACATACGGCTCGGCAAGCGGGTTCTCCATAATACTCTGGAGCACAGCCCCGGAGAGCGCAAGCCCGGCCCCCACGATAAATCCCAGAAGTATCCTGGGAGCCCTTATGCTCCATATGATATACGGGTCTGCGCCGGCCGGACCTGCAAAAAAAGCCGCCGTGACCGCCGCCGCGGAGAAAAGAGCGCAGATAACCGCCGCGGAGACAGGTTTCCCGGGGAGGTTCCTCATTTAAGTTTCTCCTCTCCCGGGGTCCCGTAAAAAACCTCCTTCAGGCGCCTGATCCCTTCCGCCACCCTGGGTCCGGGGCGCATAAACACATCCTCGTCATCTATCAGGTATATCCTTCCCCCGGCGGCCTCAACCCGGCCAGATAGACGCCTCT
>SLGR01000218.1 GCA_007136585.1 Candidatus Sumerlaeota bacterium
TAAAAGAAAACCAGATACTTCATACGAACTCATTAATGGTTTCCCGGAGCACTTCAGCCGGAAAAGGCTTTACAATATATTTCCGGGCCCCCAGGCGGTAGCTCTTTCTCATATCTTTCTCATTCTCGCTTACCGTTGTTATTATGACAGGTATACCGGAGGTATTTTGATTATTTTTCAGAGACTCAAGGACTTTAAACCCGTCCATTCCGGGCATATTTAGGTCAAGCGTTATTATATCGGGGCTCATCTCTTCAGCCCGGGCCAGCCCCTCCCTCCCGGAATTTGCAAGAATAACCTCGTACCCTGTAATTCCAAGAGTATCCGACAGCATAGATGCTATAGCGGAATCATCCTCAATAACAAGCACCTTTATCACTTTATTTTTTCCTCTCATAAGTTCTTCTCTAAAACTCCGGTCCGTAGAAATTAATTTTATAATTTTTTACATTAAAATCAAGTGAATCATCAGTTGGCGTAAAGTATATTTATTATGGTATTAGCGTTTATATCGGAGGCTATTCCATCTCCGGACCTGCGACCTACCGCAAGCATTATGAACTCGTGGATATTCATCATCCAGGGCATCCTCACGTTATCCGGAAGAATATCATCGGCCCGAAGGGCGTCGTAACCGTCATAGATCCCTCCCGCGACCGCGGCAAGCGGCGCAAACGGGGTGGCCATTGCCCTGACAGCTGCCACAAGACCTCTCACCCCGGCAAGCTCGTCAAGAAGCTTCTCTATGGCCTCCTCAGGCTCAATATGCCCGGGGGCTGTCGTATCGGTTATCCTGCGTCTCTCGCCCAGAAAACCTTCCGTATGAAGAAGAAGCCTTTCCGTCAGCGCTGCCCTTGCCGCATCCGGAACACGGCTGTAAGCCTCTGACGAGACGACCTCGCTTATCTTCGCCCATATGCCGGATACAGGGGGAAGATCCTCATCTCCGGCAATAAGTTCAGGAAGTATCTCGTTAAAGAATACCGGAAGGGCCAGGGCGTCCAAGCCCTCAATACCCATACCCCTTACCTCTTCCATATAAATGAGCTCCATATTTCCGAATACTCCGCGGCGGGCCCTTGCCTTCTCCCGGGCCGCCGCTATCTTCAGCATATCCATGACCGCAGTTTTATCCTTCATACCCAGACTCATCAGGGCAAGCCTATCAAGCGACCCGCGGTCCACCGTAAGAATACCGTCCTTAAACCCTGTGGTTTCTCCTGGCTCTATCCTTATCCCGAGTTCCGCCTCAACGCCCTGTATTTCATCTTCAAGAACCGCTGAAACTCTCTCCCCTGATTCCATAACACGCTCAAGAATCGCGCGCTGCTCTGCGGGAAGACGCCTAGCAAGCGCCGTAAGATAACCTCTCTCGCGGAAGCTGATATCATGCCTCAGGGAAATGGCTTCTTCAAGATAAGGGGCCGGAATATAGGATTCATCCGTAAGAGCTTCTACTATCAGGGCATCACGTCCGGTATACCGCTCAGTTTTATCTATATGCGCCGCCGCGTCTTTTAAAAACAAATCGGCGGTTTCTCTGCCCATAACCTTTTCAAGACCTTCATAAACCGCGCGGATGTAGAGCCTGGCATCTTCCGGAAACAGAGTTCCAAGTTCAATTAAGATATCAAGAGCGTTCATTCTTCTTCCGATATCCATATCAATAATTTTGAGTTTTCCGTCAATAAAACCCAGGTTCTCATAGCGGATATCCACAGGGAAATTCACCGTATAACCTTCACTCCAGTTTCTCACCCCCCTTGCGCGTAAATAGGTCTCCGCAGACTCGGCAACAAGACGGTAGGCTTCCCCGGGTCTCATACCCTCCGCAGATACCCTTTCAGCATATTCGTGTGTGCTTATTGTAACCTCTGCGCCTGTAAACGGAAGCCTCACGCCTCGCTTCCGGTAGAACTCCCCGGCTATGTAAGCCTCACCCGGGTGCCCCGGGGGTGTGATTATCAATTCGGCTTCGCTTAAGTGCTCTTTAAATTCGGCCTCTTTTTCAGGTGTTATGGTTTTGAGAGCCACCGTGTGAACTCCGCCTTCGGTATCAATAACCGTAACCCTGTAAACTTTTTTATAGGCCCCTTTACCTACAAATTCAATATCCCGGAGAGTTTCCATCTCGGGCGGGGTTTCTTTATCCTTATGTTTTCTTCGCAGTGTGTTATTTATTATATCCTTTCCTTCTTCTCGCATTAAAAGGTCGATGAGACCAAGGTTCTGCTCCTGCAGCTCTTCAACCCTGGCCCTGAAACTTTCCTGCTCCTCAACAGACATGGAATGTATCTTCCTCAGGATATCCGTTCTGGATATGCCGGAAACTCCCAGAACTTTTCTTTCATTTACAAGCATCTCGTGGCGCAGTTCGTGGGCAAGTCCTGTCCTCAGGTCTGTATCGCTGTACTGCTTCTCAAAAAAGTCCTTGTTTATACCTATAAACCCGTTTGCAAGGTAATCCTCAAAAAGATGCGTTGACCGGTCAAGGGCGGCTATAACAATAGAACCCTTTTCTTTAACGGTATCCTCAAGCACGGCAAGGTCCTCGTCCGTATGCCCTTCCAGTATTCCGGAAGTGTAATCTTTTATTCTCCGGCGGATTTCCCCGGGTATCTCTCTGTCTATGTGAACCGGAATCTTTCTGCCGCGCACACTGATCTCATAAAGTTCCCCGGTTTTCCTTATTTCCTCCCCGGCAGCCTCATCCGGCGTGAAATCCCCGTAACGCGGGGACCCCTCTTCCACCGGGTACCGCTCAGCGTGCATTATAGTAGTAATCTGCTCGGGTTCCTCCGGTTCAGGAGTTCCGAACAAAACTCTCCTTATCCTGGCCTGAAGTGCATCCAGAGCCCTGAGAGTATACAGAATACCCTTAAGCTCCAGGATAACAGCAGCCTTTAAATGAGTAAAGAAACCGTGCGAAACCTGCTCTTCGCGAGAAGCCCCATAATTCATTCTGGAAAAAATTTTCCTGAAGTTCACCCTTGATTCGAGCCGGTCAAGATCCAATCTCACGATTTCGTCCGATATCTCATGCCAATAATCATCATACTCCCCAGTGATAAAATGAGTTTTATAAGGCGGAACGGTCTTTGGCATAAACCTTTTATTCTCAGATATATCTTCATATCCCGAAACCAGAATTTTGCTTCCCGCTTCAAGAAAATCAGGGAGCGAGACATAGTCTGCGACTTTATGATCAAAGTAGACCAATGCTTTGCCCTCAGAAACATCGGCCCCGTAAACCATATTGGCACCTCTCATTACATCACTGTAGTACTCCGCGGTTTTTCTGTCTATCCGCTTACCTTCTAAAGCTTTTTCGATAACTTCATCTACGGAGACCAGGTGTCCCCGGCTGTGTACTTCACAATCAAACTTGGTATCCTCAAATTTTTCTGACAGATTCTTTCGGGCATACTTTGTCAGGAAAGGTATCCCGAAGTGGAGTTTGGGGTTTTCCATATCGGAGACTGCTTCAGTTATACCGAATTTAATAGTAGCAAGCTGCGAGCCTGAGTATGCGGCATCATCTATTACCAGGAATTCCTCTATCCCTTCAGCCGCCATTTTTCTTATCTTATCGTCAAGTCTCGGAACTTCTGTGTCAAGGATACGGTCATTTCCGACACCCCTTAAAAACCCCATATCCCTCGCCAGTCTCATAACCCATCCGGAGCTCTTTGTATAATTTCCGATTATAATTACTCCGTATTTTTTATCCCCCACAGAGTTTTCAAACCTTTCCAAAGTTGCTCTCAGTTCACTCTCAAACTCCTCCTGGGAAATGTGATCTATGTTATCAGAGAGCAATTCAGCAAAGCCCCTCATAGCACCCGTGTGCATATTCACCCACTCCCGGGCAGCGGCTCTGTCTATTTTACGATCTCCGACCGGGCGGAGCGCCAGAGTAGGAAGAGCTTCAAGTATTCTGCTTAAAAAAAGGTCTGAAGGGGTGTTTATCAAGGATAGGTCAAAGGCGGGTTCTCTAAGAAGGGCTCTTGTAAGGGCATTTATGTTCACAGGATAGTGAAGCGGAGAATCTGGAATACCCGTTGAGTCCTGAAGAACTTCAATAAGTTTCTCAACTTGAGATATCCTGTTAAGCAGCTCGCGCCTTGAAGAGTAAAGTTCTATCA
>SLGR01000202.1 GCA_007136585.1 Candidatus Sumerlaeota bacterium
TTTCACCGAAATATTCCGGCAGACCTCAGAAAACGCTTCAATAATATTTCACGGGCTTCCCTCGCCCGGGGAAGGGTTTCCGGAAAGTTACCGGGAGATATACCGGAGGATAGAGGGTATGCCTTCAACGGCCCTTATCCTCTCGGGAAAAAACACAAGCTTCTCTGAAATTATAAAAAAAGAATAACCGGGTTTTCACCTTTTTCTTGCCAAAACTTCCGTTTATTAGTACCCTTACAAGTATAATAAACGCGGTTTAATCTTAAAATGCCTGATATCACCTTAACTGCTGCAGACCCGGTATTAATATTTGCGGTACTTCTCCTTACTGCCCTTACGGCCCCGCTTATCGCAGAAAAGTTCAACCTGCCGGGGATCATAGGGCTGATCCTTGCCGGGATAATACTGGGCCCGCACGGGTCCGGGGTTCTTGAAAGGGGACTTGAGGTCGAGCTTCTCGGCACCGTGGGGCTCCTTTATATAATGTTCCTGGCCGGCCTTGAACTTGATCTGGTACAGTTCTTAAAACACAGGCATCACAGTTTCGTATTCGGCGCGCTTACCTTTTTAATACCGCTTATCCTGGGGTCGCTTATGGGGCGTTACCTCCTGGGGTTTACCTGGCCGGCCTCGGTTCTGCTGGCCAGTATGTTCTCCTCCCATACCCTTATAACCTACCCCATAGCAAGCAGGCTGGGACTTAACCGGCAGAGGGCGGTAACAACTGCCGTAGGCGGGACTCTCTTTACTGATACCGCCGCCCTCCTGGTCCTCGCGGTTATAGCGGCGGCCCACCGGGGGGAGGCCACCCCCGCTTTCTGGAGCAGGCTCTTCTCGCATATGATCGTATATATAGCCGCTTCTGTTATAATACTTCCCAGGCTGGCCAGGTGGTTTTTCCGCAGTATAGCTTCGGAGGGGGCCGTTGCTTTTACCGCGGTCCTGGGGGCGGTCTTCCTCAGCGCCCATATGGCTCACGTGGCGGGGCTTGAACCCATCATAGGCGCATTTCTGGCAGGGCTTATCTTAAACAGCCTTATACCCGAGAACAGCACCCTGATGAACCGCCTTCAATTCGTGGGCAACTCTCTCTTTATCCCCTTTTTCCTTATATCGGTAGGTATGCTCGTAAACCTCCGCCATCTCTTTGCCGGGGGGGAGGCGGCGGTCATAGCCGTCTCAATGGTCGCGGCGGGGATAATAACAAAACTTATGGCATCGGACCTCTCAAAAAGGATTCTCTCATATACCGATAACGAGGGGATGCTCATATACGGCCTGAGCGTTAACCAGGCCGCGGCAACCCTGGCGGCGGTACTCGTGGGATTCAATATAGGCATTTTCGCGGAGCCCGTTATTACCGGTACGGTAATAATGATACTTGTGACAAGCCTGGCCGGTTCCTGGGTCACCGATAAATACGCCAGGAGAGTCGCCCTGGAAGAAGAGGATAAACCCTACAGCCCCTCCGACGCGCCCCACAGGATACTTATCCCCCTGGCCAACCCTCAAACCGCCGAGGAACTGATGACCCTCGCAATGCTGATAAGAAGAAGAAACTCTCACGAGCCGCTCTACCCAATGGCCGTAGTTCAGGCCGGGGACAGGGCGGAGGAGCGCATAGCCGAGGCTGAGAAACTCCTGGGGTACGCAGTGGTAAAAGCCTCCGCCTCGGATGTCCCTGTCATACCTGTAACAAGGGCGGCCCTTGACGTATCATCCGGGGTCCTCCAGGCTATAACAGACCTGAGAATATCCACCGTGATAGCCGGATGGAAGGGAAGCGTCTCTTCACACTCAAGGTCGTTCGGACATATCCTTGACACCGTAAAATCCGAAAGCAGGCAGATGTTCCTTGTAAGCCGCTGTCATTCTCCCTTAAACGTAATAAAGCGGGTGATCCTTGCCGTCCCCCCGCTTATAGAGCACCAGCCTGGTTTTGAGACAGCCGTAAGGGCGGCAAAGACGCTTACACACCAGATGGGGGCCTCACTCCTTACGGTCTCCGTCCCCCCGGGGGAAAAGAGCGTCCGGGAGATAATTGAGGCAAACCCGCCTAAACTCAACGAGCAGGATATTTCCCTCAAGGAGTGGGGCGGGCTTATGGGGTGGCTTGAGAAAAACCTTTCCATTGAAGAGGACCTGCTGCTACTTCTGAGCGTGCGCAAGGGTATGCTGGCCTGGCAGCCGCTTCTGACCAGACTCCCCAGGCTTATCGCAAGTAAGTTTCCTGATATAAACCTTGTGGCTCTCTACCCGCCGGCGGAACCCTGGCGGGGGGAGAGCGAGGTTCCCGAATCCGGTAAAACGGATATATCCCATCTCCTTCCGGCCCGCCAGATAAAACTCGGGATGCGGGGGGCCTCACTTAAAGAGGCATCGGCAGAGCTTATCGGAACGGCTTTCCCGGAAAAACCCGGGGAGGCGGAAAAACTGGCGGAGGCTCTTACGGGGGGAGACGGAAAAGACCCCATGGAGCTTACCCCCGGGGCGGCCCTTATTCACTCGCATATCCCGGGTATAACTGAATCCACTGTCTTTCTCGGTGTAAACCCTGACGGGTGGGATATCCCGCATACAACTGAAAAGGTCAGGCTGCTCTTTATACTCCTAAGCCCCAGTGAGGCCTCGCCCGAGATACACCTCCAGGCGCTTGCCCGGGTAGCCGGACCGCTCAGACATAGCGGCGCCGTCGAAAAGATAGTACGCTCCGGAGACGGATGTGAAAAAACGGAAATTTACCGGCACTTTCGGTAGAACTCTTTGATTAACTCGGTAATCTCCTCCGGAAGGATCTTAAGAGTTTTTTCTTTTATATAATCAGGGATCCCCCCGTAGAAATATTCGGCGATCCCTCCGGTTATGCAGCAGAGGGTATCCGCGTCGCCCCCCAGGGAGAGCGCTTTCCGTACCGCGTCTTCGTAATCTTCGGATTCAAGAAAAGAGATAAGCGCGCCCGGAACTGTCCCCCGGCAGCTGAGATCATAGGTATAACTCTTCTTAAGCTCCTTATAAGGGATATCAATCTCATAGGTGAAGTTATTAGAAATAAAATCCCGTATATAATCTTTGGGTTTCCCTCTCAGGGCAAGGAACCCGGCCGCAGCCGCGGACCGGGCCCCTTCCGAGGCCTCGGGATGGTTATGAGTTGCCGCGGCGCTCCGGGCGGCTTCTTCCAGCACCTCGTCCAGCGTTTTAAAGGCGCGCGCCAGGGGGGAAACCCTCATTGCGGCTCCGTTTCCCCAGCTTCCGCTGGGTCCGGAAGATCCGGAACCCGCCCAGCGCAGGAACATTGAACCGTACCCCCTCTCCGGGTACTTTCCGGCCCACTCGCGGTAGGCGCAGCCATAATCCCTGCCGTGAAGAACCGCATCAGCTGTAGCGGCTGTAAGAACCGTATCATCGGTAAAATCCGAGCCGGGGCCGAGAATAAAAGCCTTATAATCTTTTACAGGGGCTGATTCGTATACAGAGCCTATTATATCCCCTGCTATGGCCCCTAACATATAATTTCGGCGATTAAGTTTTTAACTTCAGGGAAGTATATAAAAAAAAGTGAATCAGTTCTGTTACCGAGTCCAAGTGTTCTTATACTACTGAAGGAGGGATTCAATCGTGCTTATTAGTCCGTCAATATCGGGTTTTTTTACAAAATGAACTATCCCCTGGGCCAGAAGTTTAGGTTTAAGCTCTTCCATATTTTCGGCGCTGAAGACAACAACGGGGATATCCTGGGTCTTTGCCGAAAGCTTTATTTTCTGGGCCACGGTTGACCCGTCTCCAGCGGGCATCTTGTAATCAAGGACTATAAGGTCGGGCTCATTCCTGTGGGCGAACATAACCCCCTGCATTCCGTCCATCGCGGCCAGCACGCTGTACCCTTTCTCTGCCAGCCTGGCGCGGAGCACCTGGAGTACCGTCTTTGAATCATCAACAATTAATATTTTTTTCATACATATCTCTCTTAAAAAAGTATCTCCCTAAACCGGGGTTACTCCTTTAAAAACGCGTTTATTTTTTTAATAGTGTCCCAAAGTTGTGCATAGTTCTTTAACAAGGTCATCTTATTGTTGTGTGGATAGCTGGAGTTTTAACGACTGAATAAATAAAATAAGGCTTGCCGTAACCCATAGAAA
>SLGR01000024.1 GCA_007136585.1 Candidatus Sumerlaeota bacterium
GCCCGTTTGCCGCGGGCGGGTTTCTTTCAACAGGGCGGTTCTTAAAGGAGTTTTTCTTCCCGGATGAGGATTTTCTGCGAAGGCGCTACCGGGTTCGCCCGGTCCCGGTTATGTACTATTTAAGGCCCCTTCTTCTTGTTTTCAGGGCCGTAAAAACCCCCCTTTTTCACCTTATCTGAGCTGTATCCGTAGGCGGGGTTGATCCGCCGATGCTTTCGGAGGCTTCCCTGACGGCTTCGGGTTCTATCCGGCGGGATTTTTTAAGGTACCCGGAGAGCAGGCACATATCGGATATCTGGTTTATCCGCCGGGGTATCCCGCCCGAGTATTCTGCTATCTTAAGGGCCGCCTCATCGGTAAATATATCCGGATCCCCGGATGCTTTTTTTACCCTGTGCCTGATATAGGATACAGTATCTTCAGAGGAAAGGGGGCCCAGGTGGTGACGGATGGATATCCGCTGTGAAAACTGCTTCATATTCTCAATTTTGTTCTCAATATCCGGCTGGCCTGAGAGTATGAGGGATGATAGGAACCTGCGCCCGTTCTGCAGGTTCATAAGCAGGCGCAACTCCTCAAAGACATTCTCCTCTTCTATGGAGTGGGCCTCGTCAATTATAAGTATGCTTTTTCTCCCGTCCTCAAGGTTGTTTTTCATTACTTTCTCAAGCTTTATCAGGAGGGAGGATTTTCCGGATTCTTCCGCATCCTCCCCTGAAAGCTGGTAAAGTATCATATGAAGTATCTCCCTTTCCCCGAGACGCGGGTTTCTTATCACGGCCGTCCTGTAGAGGTCCCCGGGGAGATCCCTGAGAAGGGCGTTAATTAAAGTGGTCTTCCCGCACCCGAAAACCCCGGAGAGGATCCCGGCCCCTTTCTCCCTCTCGATGACATAGCGAAGCCGCGCAAGGGCCTCCTCGTACTGCTCCGCCATATATAAAAAATCCGGGTCCGGTGTTTCTTCAAAGGGGTAACTCCTGAGGTTCCAGTATTCCATATACATAAATAAGGTGTCCTTTCTTTATTTCAGGTTTGAGAGCGCAGCTCTTAACCGGGTCGCTTCCTGAGGTCATCTGGTACAAATAATACGCGGGAAATATAACGGGAAGGTATCCCGCGGGTAACGGCCGTGAAACATCTTTGCTCTGATGTAACATCAACGAAACGGGAAAGGTATTTGTCCGATAAACCTTAACCGTTATATATTTTAGATACGGTGCCCCAGGGATATTCTGTGTGTAGGACCGAGGTCTCCGAATTTACCCCATGCGTAATCAAAGCTGAAATCGGCATAGCTTACGCCGAATCCTGCTGTAAGGCGGCTTAAGGAGTCCAGCCCCTCGGTATTTGATTTTATTCCGATCCGGGGGGAAATTGTCAGTATCTCAAAAGAATATCCGCTTATGAAGTCGCGTTTTTCAATCCTGAAATTAAAATCCGAGCTTATTCCCGCATTTGCCCGGGATCCGCTCCGGAAGCTGTAATTTAAATCGCAGGTTAAATTAAAGCTTGCCCCCAACATTTCAAACGGGTAAAGTATCCCCGTTCTTAGAATAGCCGGGAGGGGTTCTTTTGTTTTACGGAACCTCATATCTGTACCCAGGTTAAGGGCCGAGATACCCGTATTTATTTTCCCGAATTTTCTCTGTATCCCCACATCGGAAGAAAAGGATGACCCCCTTTCCCCGTCAATCTCAGATAAGATAAACCGGGCAGAAACCCCCATTGAAAATCTTTCGTTTCCTGCCGCATAGGAGAGAAGGGCGGAGAGGTCACGGGGAGTGTAAGTTTCCCCCAGAGTTTCTCCCATAAAGTCGTATTTGTCTATCGGACCGGCTGAGAGCCTGCTGATTGATATCGCGGCGTAGCCGCCCATTGCCGGAATTCCGCCTGTGAAATTAGAGTAGCTTATATCTTCAAACCAGAGAGAATGGGTAAAGTTAAGTTCGGGTTTTACAAGAGAAGAAATTCCGGCAGGGTTCCAGTGAACCGAGATCAGATCTCCCGTAACCGCTGTATAAGCCTCGCCCATAGCGGCAGGTTTTGCCCCTACTCCGATATTCAGAAAAGCAGCCGCGGTTTTTCCGGCCGCGAAGCCTGTTGAAAAAGAGGCGAAGAGGACCGGCAGAGCCATAATTATAAATTTTATTGACATTTCAGAGTTTTTTATCAGACGTTTCATCGTATTATAGAAAATTTAACGGTTTTTGTCCTTCCGTCTTCAGAGGTTACAAGGCAGATATAGACTCCTGTAGAGGTATCCTCTGCTTTTTCCCATCGTAAGATGCTGCCGCCGCGATGTTCCAGCTTCTCTACAAGAGACCCGGAAATATCGAAAATCTTTATCTCTGCGGTCTCAGGTAGCCCCCCTATAATAATACCTTCTCCCCCCCTGGCGCCTCCATGCAGGGGATCACCCGGTTTAAAGGGGTTGGGATAAATATGCAGACTCTCAAGGCCGGTATAGGGAAGTATAGAGAGTTTAAAGACAGAGAGGCCTGAGAGAGTTATCTGAATATACCTCTCGGACCGGTCAAGTATAAAAGGCTCCAGTATCTCCCATTCCTCGTTCTGAGGGTTAAGGCGGAGTATTCTCAGGCGGTCAATATCCGGGGATGCAAGGTCCCCGGGATAATAAAACCTGACTGTTATAGATCCGGGTTCCGCCATAGAATAATCCACCTCTCTTCCGTGCCCTGTATTTATTCTGTAGTAAACAGGCTCACTCAGTTCATTTGTTCCTTCAGGAAGGAGCGAATCAGCCCGGGAAACGGCGCTGGCCTGCGCCTGTGTAAGAGGCAGAACCTCCCCGTAAGTCCATATACTGAAAGCGTTTCCAGATACCGTAACACGGGATACTTCCTCTGTTCCGTCAAGGTATACGAAACTGTAGGGCTGGTCAAGATAGGCTGTCTGCCGGAATGTCATGGTGGAAACCGAACCCGACCAGGCAGAGATGTTCCCTGCCATATCCCGGGCGCGGATCCGGAACCAGTATGTGGTATTAAGGCCCAGCGCCGGCCAGTTATATGCTGACGAGACCCAGGGAGAGGTTGAAAAATTTATATCGTCCGTGCTTACGGCAAAACTGTAGGGAGTATCGTGCAGGCCGGATAAGATATCTTCGGCGTATCCTGATGCTGATATTTCAGAAGGAGACAGAAAACGCAGTTCCTGAATTGAAACATTACGGGGCGGGGTAGTATCAACCGTGATCCTCCGGGGCGGCGCCCATTCGGAAAAACCCGAGTTATCATAATTTGTCTGGACACTCCAGTAATAAAGTCCCTCATCAACAAAGATCTCAACTTGCGGTAAAGCGGTAGTTGAACTCAGATGCAGGGGGCTCATACCGGGCGAGGTTGAGATGCCGAACCTGTATTCCAATGCGTCAGGCAAAGTGTCCCAACCGAATGTTATCCCGGTGCTGGCGGTTATATGGCCGGCCGGAGGATTATTGAGAGAAGGCCATCCCGGAATCCGGGTTGATACGGTTATACTGTACTCAGTCATAATACCTTCGCGGTTTACTGCTGCGACTTTCCAGCTGTAGCTGCTTCCGCGGTCAAGGTTTTCTGCGGTATATACGGTAGAGGTGTACCCGTCACCGAAAGATTTGAGAGTCCCGGTGCTTGAAATAAAACCGTCTGTTGAAACGAGAATGGACCACCGTGTATAAGAAGGGTTCCCGCTTCCGCTCCATATGAGTGAGGCGCTTGAGTAGAAAACCTCTGCGACCGAGATATTTTCAGGAGTATTGGCAAAAGTGGTTGTTGAGGGAGAAGGGTCCGTAAACCCCGATTCGTTTCCGGCCTCATCCATGGCCCGTACCCTGAAAAAATATTCCGTATTGGGTCGCAACCCGCTGAAAGTAGTCGTTGAATACCATCCGACATCCTGAATTGAAACCTCGTTTTTTTCTTTATAATCGCCCCAGAGCCTGAACTGAAAAACTATATTTTCAGGTTCTGAAAAGTTATCTTCTGCGGAACCCTCAAGGTATATGCCGGTAGAGGAAAGAATACTGTAGTTATAATTAATATTGGGCATTTACCGTTTCAGGGACTAAATTCATCCCCATTTTTGTTAGCTAAAACTTGAAATAATAGCTTTACAAAATCCTTCTGATTTAAGCC
>SLGR01000125.1 GCA_007136585.1 Candidatus Sumerlaeota bacterium
GGGCTATAGAGTTTTACAAAAAAGCAGCCGGCGAGGCAGCCGACCCCAGGGTAAAAGAGATATTTGAAGCCCTTGTGGAGATTGAGATAGATCACCTCGATTTTTCAAAAGAGTAAAACGGGATCTCAATAAAGAGGGGCGGGGGTATTAAGCGTCTTAGAAAGAGTATTCCAGGGATACCTGGAGTATCCCTTCCGCGGTTTTTATCCCGTCTTCAAAAACCGTCCGGCCGAATATGGGAAGGCTCTCCCCGCTTATCCAGCCCAGCCGGACCGTAAAAAGCAGGTTATCTCCCAGGTCGGTTTCAGCGTAAGGGCTCAGGAGCGCGTCCCCGGAGCCGGTAAATACGAAGGCAAGAACCCCCAGAGAGGTAAACTCGTCGGGGCTGTAGTTTACGGAAGAGGCGATCATATCCTCTCCTCTTCGGGGAGAAGTCTCATCGGCTCCCAGGATATCACCAGCTATAACCCCGGGAAGGGAGACGTACTCGCACTGTAAATAGATCTGCCTGTATCCGGAAACCGTCAAACTGTAATCCGCTCCCGCAACTCCGGTAACTCCGGGGGTCCCGTTAAGGTTCTCTTCCCATATTCCCCCGATAGCCCCGTAAATGCCAAGAGGTCCGAGGTCGCCTTTAAGCGAGATCCCGGCCCTGTTAAGGGTCTCCTTGCGGCCGGGGATAACCCCGTCTGGTTCGTGGACAAAATTCGCGGCGGCATCAAAGCCGCGGAGCCCTGTCCTGACCCTGAGAGCCCCTCGTATATCTTCCGTATGAGGGGAGAGGGCCCCCGAGGCGGATATCCCGGAGCCCCATCCCAGCGGGATGTACAGCTCTGCGGCGTTGGTGAACTTTCCGCTTCTTTCCGCCCCGGCTATCTCCGCGCCCAGGCTGAAATCCACTGGGTTTACAAGTGAGCCGAATGCCCAGGAAATTGGCTGGCGTCCCAGGGTGAGATGGAGCCTTTCAAACCTCCTTCTTACATAAAGGCTTCTTATGAAAAAATCCGATTCATCCCCGGTCCCGAAAATATCAATATCAAACCTTGCGGAGGTTCTTCCTGTCCGGGGAAAGATAAACCCGAGCCGCGCCCTGTTCCATATCTCCGAACGCACCCGCCCGGAAGAGAGAAGGGTCCCGACCGCGGTGCTTTCCACGGAGCCGCCTACCTCAATCGCCTCCCCCCTGAGGTGAGAGGAGATTAGTATAAAAACCGAAAGAACAGCCGCGGAGGTTTTTCTTATTTTCTCAGTCTCTCTATTGAAAAAGTCTCTTCGGGTATCTCCGCCTCAAAATCTATGGATTCAACCTCGAAGACCGTCCGGGAATCGGCTCTTACCCTGTTCTCCATTACGGCGCGGAGAGGGTACCATCTTCCCTGGATCTCCCGGGTTTCCGTTACGAAGTATTCTTTAAGAAGACGCCCCCCGCGGGCGTAGAGCTCTTCTTTGAGGCATATGAACCTCTCGCTGTCTATCCAGCTTACGCGCCGGTAGTATGAGACATCGGCCCCTTCTTTTGCCGTGCCTTCAAGAATATAGCAGTCACGTCCTTCAAACTCCTCCCTGCCGGTAATCTCGTAGTCGTAGAGTTCTATAAACTTGTCCGATTCCATAATATCGCGGTACGACCAGTCGCTTCCCATCATCCCCTGGTTCAGCATATGCCCGGAGATCCTTACTATATCTTCTGCGTCCGGGAAAAACAGGAATAGGTCCTGCCCGCGTTTGAGGAACCTTGTGCCGCGGTCACGCGGGTTGGTGAACTCCGTCAGGCTGTTATCGCCGCTTATGAGGGTTTCCATTCTTTTCTCAGTCTCCCTGCCGCGGCTTATTATCCTCATCTCCGCCTGAACACGCGCCGAATCAAGGTGTTCGTTCTCGTCCCGCTTTCTTACAATCTCTTCGGCGCTCATAGCCGCAAGGCTCCCCGCGGCCCAAAGAGCTGCGGTCGAGAAGAGTATAAGCGTTTTTAATATTTTCATAATAATTTCTCCGTGTTACTATCCTTCCCTCAGGGCCTCTGTGGGCTTGAGCCCGGCTGCCTTCCTGGCCGGAAGGTACCCGGCAAGGGCTACCAGTATAACGCCCAGTAAAAACCCGAATATCATATTTGAAACTGAAAACACAGGGTATATGACCTGCGAATAGAATACCTCCTGGCTCATCTCCGCAAGGGCATCCCCCAGGTCTATGCCTGCCGACGACAGATGCAGTGTCAGGGCCCCTCCCAGGAGCGCCCCCGCAAAGCTTCCGGCGGCCCCTTTGATGACCCCCTCGAGGAGAAATATCCTTAGTATGCTTTTCTTCTCCATGCCGAGGGCTCCCATCATCCCTATTTCTTTTTTCCGTTCGGAAACTATCATTATCATCGTGTTTGCGATTACAAAGCAGGCCAGGAGCACCAGGAAAAGGTATATGAAACCGTAAACGTACCTCATCAGGGATATTGATTCAACAAGGGTGCCGGAGTTATACCAGGGGATGGGTTTGTATCGCCCGCTTCCCCCCTGTTCCTCAAGAAAGGCCTCAACTTCCGGCATAACCTCCCGCGCCTTTTCCATTGAAGAGAGGCCGATGATTATTTCCGTAGCCTGGTCTTCCATATAAAGAAGCTCCCGGGCAACGTCTATCGGCAGGTAGAATACTTTTTCGTTAAGCATCTTAAGGCCGCTCTCGATCCTTCCGGAAACCTCGAATGTTGTGCCTCCGAGAGACCCGTAAGCCGTGCTGTAGACTATGGTGATTTTTTCCCCGACCCCGATACCCAGCCTTTTTAAGAGTTTGCCGCCCATAAGAACTTTTCTTTCTCCTGCGCTCGGCATCCTGCCCTCTGTGATCTTTGTTTCAATCCGGGTGAAGGATTTTTCTTTTTCCGCATCAACCGCCCATCCCGCCATATCCACAAGTTCATCCTCAGTTGCGGCCATCGCCCCGAACTTGATCCGCGGGAGTACGTGTTCCACCCCCTGCATCTTCTCCAGTTCGGTTATCATAGGCCCGGCTCCCTCTCCTTCAAACCCGTCAACCGGGTGGAGAAGGGTAAGAAGCCGCTCGCGGGCCCTGTATTCTCGGTCTATTATCCTTATATGCCCGATGCTGTAATGCGTGTAGGCCTCGCTGAACCCTTCTATTATTCCGTTGACCCACCCCCGGGCGAATACGACAACCGTTACCGCTACGGCTACAGCGGCTATAGTTACCGCGGTGCGGAGCTTGTGGCGGAAGAGGTTTTTCAGTGAAAGTTTAAGAGCGTAATTCATTTTTCAGGCCCCCTTTCCCTGGAGAGCTTCAACGGGTTCTTTCTTCGCCGCCCAGCGGGCGGGAAAGACGCTTGAGATAACGGCGACTGAAACGGAGAAAAGAAAGACAAGGATAAAGGATTTTGGCTCCCAGGCACCGTATACGGGTCCTATCATAGGGATCCCGTACTGCGAGAGTTCTCCGAAGAAGGATGTATAATCTATCCCGTACCTTCTTAGAAAGAGTATAGAGAGAGCCCCCAGAAGGCAGCCCGAGAGGGCGCCGATAACCGCTATGGCTGCCGATTCTGTCATAAAAAGCTTTACTATATCCTTTTCCTCGACTCCCATTGCTTTCATCATCCCGGTTTCGTGAACCCTTTCCAGGGCTGAAAGGATGACCGAGTTTATTATACCAAGGCCGGCGATGAGGAGTATTATAAAAAGGATCAGGTTATTTCCCGCGTTCTTGGCCTGGTTGACTGCTACAGCCTCAAGTTCGTGCCAGGGGGTAACCTTTATCCCCGCTCCAGCCTCTTCAGCTATGGAAGAGGCTGCCCGCGCGGCAAGGTTCCTCTCCGAGAGGCGGACCATTATATGGCTCAGCATATCTTCCGCCTCCAGGGCTCTCCGGGCGGTTTCCAGAGGTACGTAGACTATATTCTCGTTTACCCCCGGGTTGGGGGTATGAAGAAGTCCGGTTATCTCGGCGTCTATAGTGTTGAAGTACTCGTGACGGGTCCTGAAGATAAGGGTTACGTAATCACCTTCGCCAAGGTTCATAAGGGAAGCAAGTTCCGCCCCCATTACGATCCCTTCTTCTTCAAAGAACCCTCCCTCGACAAAATATCCTCCGGTAAGGAAAACCTCTTTCTCCCTTACGGGATCCAC
>SLGR01000118.1 GCA_007136585.1 Candidatus Sumerlaeota bacterium
CCTCCGGCAGAGAGGTCAGGGCGGGGATGCTTGCCATGGCGGGGAACCCGATAACCTGGGGGCATATAGTGGTTGCCCTGAAGGCGATAGCCGAGTATGACCTCAATCAGATAATATTTGTTATATCCGGCCCGGATGACCGCAAGCCCGTGCTCAGTAACACGATGGAAGAACGGCGCGAGATGGCTAAGGAGTTTCTGCCGGGTTTCGGAGGACTCTTCTCCTACTCGGATATTTCAATGGAGGATCCGGCCGACGGTGAGACGCAGATCTGGAAGCTTATGGATCTTAACCGGGATGTAAAGCTTGATATGGCCTACCTTGTAGGGGATGATCACAAGCACGTTGTAAGCCCGAAGAAGCTTGACGGTGTAATGGAGTCTGTCTCCTCCCGGGATAGTATAACCCTTCAGGACGTTATGAATATGGATCACGGTTATCTTGATACAATAGGTAAACTTTACCGCGGGATGATAGAGAAAAAGGAGAACCTTGGCGAGGGCCAGTCCGTAAACATAGTTTTTATGGAGCGTGAGCGCGAAGCTGTTCTTGATATCGAGAAGGCCCTGTATGAGGAGATAGAGTCCGAGGGTTTCTTCAGCACGCTTGAAGGGGTGAGTTTTGATGCCTCGTCAACGGCTGTCAGGAACGCGCTTCTTGGGCTGGAGGATCCCGCATACGGTCTTACGCTTCTTCCTGTACCGGTAAGCGAGCGTATCCAGAGCCGCGGGTACAGGGATTACCTGCACCATATAGTTCTTGATGTTATAAACCGTTACGCGGATACCCCGGTTAAACTTACCGCGCCGATAAGCAGGATCCGTCCGGCGACTCTCCTTAAGAGGGCGGAGGCTCTCCGCGAGGCGGAGCTTCCGGTTACGCCTACGACGCTGCGCTACAGCGTGGCTACTCTTATAGAGAAGGCTTCCCAGCTTGAGGCATACGGGATACCTGTTACTCCGGCAACGCTGGGGTATGCGGTAGAGACGATGAGAGACCGCGCCGATGTTCTTAAGGGGTCCGGTCTTGCCCTGACCCCGGGTTTGCTTTCCCGGTCTGAAGGTCAGCCCGGGCGCTGGGCCCTGGAGCAGGGGCTTACGGGGACGGAGCTGAGGTACCTGAGGGTGCTTCTTATGAGTATGCCCGCCGAGGAGCGGGGAGCTCTTATGGATGAGGGTTTTGCCTCCCTGGTGGAGGAAGAGATATCCGCTGCGGCCTCGGAGCTTGAGGCTTCCGTTCCGGAGCTTCCTTCCGAAGTTTACGCAAAGCTCGGAATGCTTAAGGCTATGAGCACTCCCGGAAGCGGGATGCTTGAGGATATCATAAGGGTTACGGTAGCTCACGAGAAGAACCTTGAGGTTTCCGGCGGGGATATGGAGCTCCTTGCAGAAGGGTATGCTTCGGATTTAAGCGGTCTGGATAGCGTTGACCTTGCGGCGCTTCCGATATTCTTTAACGAGGTCCTCTTTACGGATCTGATGCTTGATGCGGGCGATCTCTGGAGGAGCGAGCGCGACTTAAGGAGCGGCCTGAAGCGTCTCTTTAAGCAGGACGGGTACGCCCATGTGCCGCTCTACTACCGTAACAGGATAATAGACCGTGTGGTTGATCTTAACAGGGAGTTCCTGGGCGAGTCCCGCGATATAAGGCCTGTGAGCCTTACGGGTGCGGTGGAGGCCGAGGATACGTACTTTACGGATATGCGCCGGGGAGTTGAACAGCTCCTGGACGCGGTCCTTGGTCTTGGAACAGCTATAGTTGAGCTTCCGCTTGCGGGGCTCAGGCTGACGGCTGATGTATACGCCTCAAGGCAGTGGGATGACCTGACAGAGACGGTATTTATGAGGCGGAGCTCTTCCGGGGCCGAGTGGTACGAGCGTATCCGCAGCCTCTTTGAGAGAAGGCAGACCCCCGGTATAGTAAGCAACCTCAATAAGTATGCGCATATACTCTATGCCAAGTAAGAGAGAGGGGTATAAACCGGATCCCGGATAAAGGGCAGACAGCAACGTTAGGCTGCGGATGATAAAAAAGGTGAAGCATGCACTTGCACTGTAAAATAAAAAAGATAATGAGACTCCTTAAAGGAGGAAAGGTTATCGCCTTCCTCCTTGCGGGAATCCTGGGAGGGATTTCTGTGATGGGGTTTTTCCACCTCGATCAGGAGGCTGTCAGTATATATGAAATGTTCAGTGAAAGTCTCTCATCCCCCGCCGCCGCGCAGGTCAGTATAAACAGGGAGATAAACGGGGAGAGCCGCTCTGAAGGAGAAGACAGGGAAGAGGAAAGTAAATTTTATGACCTCCTGTTTCTTATAGGAAGTATTGTCTTCATGAGCAGTAATACCGCGATATTATATATCCCGGTTTTTCTGATGCTGTCGTTATATATTTTCAAGGAGGTCCCCGGTTTGGATCGGGGCCGGAGGGCTGGAAAGATACGCTTTTACAGGCTGAGGGCTCTAAAGTTCCTGAACCCCGTTCAAAAGATCATAAGGACCCGCGCCGAGAGGTATGATATAAACCCTTCTTTTATAAATTTCAGGGGGAAGTTAACCCGCGCATTGGTAAAGGATACACCGCCAGGCGCGGGTTTTTCAGTAATTAAATATGCATATAATCAGAGTATAGAGTATTAAACTCAAAAAAACGGAGGTTATGTAATGTCAAAAAGAGTACTTGTAGTAGAAGATGAAGAGATTATCGCTTCAATGGTCCAGGATAACCTTGAGGCCAGGGGGTATGAGGTCCTGGTAGCAAACTCGGGGATAGAGGGGCTGAGAAAGGCGGAAATATATGAACCGGACCTGATAGCTCTTGATATAATGATGCCGGGTCTTGACGGTATTGATGTTCTCAGGAGGCTCAAGGCAAATAAGGAGACCAGGGATATCCCGGTGATTATTCTATCAATAGCGGAAGGGTACCAGAAGGAGGGGTTAAAGCTTGGGGCGGCGGCTTTCATAAAAAAGCCTTTTGATTTTAATACCCTTACAGATAAGATAAAGAGCTTCACGGAGAATAAATCCGTCCTTGTTGTGGAAGATAATAAGGAGACCCTTAAACTTATTGAGATTAGGATGAGAATGCTGGGTTACGAGGTCAGAAGCGCAAGTGACGAGGCAGAGCTTTTCAGCAGGTTAGAAGAGGGGAAACCGGATATAATTCTTATGGATGTGGTCCTCCCAGGTCAGGACGGACTTGCTATCATAAGAAAACTGAAAGCTATGAAGGAGTACTCTGAGATCCCGGTAATAGTTTTCTCCGGGTACGTCTCGGATGAGCTTTCCGAAAAAGAGATCGCCGGGGTTGAGAAGTATATTGACGGAGATATAAACCCACAGGCCCTGGTTGAAGAGGTAAGGACATATATAGATAAAATATCCTCAGAAACCTCCGGTATCAGCGCGCTCTAAGTTTCTGCGGAGGCGGTCGGCAAATGTATAAGCGGCGTATGCGGTTAAAAATTTCAAGGAGTTTTTTTATAAAGTAACCCGTATAACCGGTAAATTTTACCTTTATTTCACATTACAGGGAGTTTAAGCGGGCCGGATTTCACCTACCTTGCATATTACGGCCTTTGCTCTTCGCCTGCTTTTCATATTGTAAAAGTAAAATAAATACAGTAGAGATTATTTAAAGTAACAGCTGGAAAACAATAAGATACAATGGGTAAATTTTATAATAAGACATTTTCTATATTAGGAAGCATACTGCTTTTCTGTATATTTTCTATTGTAATGTTGGGAGAGGGGTTAAACCTCTCTTCCAATAGCGGGTTTCTGAACCCCGCAACCGCCGCTCCTTCGGTGGCCGCCATGGTGATAAACCGGATAGTGGGGACAGGGTCTTCCGAGGCTTACGAGACCGCCGGGCGAGAAAACCCGGATGAGGGTTCCGGCTCCGCGGATTCCGGTTCGGTTTTCTTCTCTCTTTCTAACGCTTCCCTTGCCGGCGCAGAAAAATGGCTTATGCTTCTTATGCTGGGGCTTTTCCTGTCAGCTTCGGTTATACTGATCACCCTGAAGAACAAAGTATGGGCGCCGGGAGGAGCTCCTCTCTTCAAAAGGGATCTGCTGATGTTTTTCAGGAAGGTAAACGCCCTTATCATCGATAAGCTGCGAAGATTCCTTTCGATGGTCTATGATTCGGTGCCTTTTTCATATCTTCCCGCAGGTTTTGCGGATACCTCAGTTTCCGCTGTACCGGACCCGCGCTTTGTTTCAGGCAGAGCGCGGGCCTTTCATTTGGTCTAATGGAAACTCTTCTTAAAAAACTCAAACCCATAAGCTGGACCATCCTTGCATGCTTCATCTTTGTCCACATATTCTCTGATTTTGCCCTCGCTGCCGGAGAGCTGAGCCGGTCTCCCCGTCTGGATGTTTCCGGGATAGAGGTTCCTGCGGAGTTCGGCCAGGTCGTTGAAACCTACCGGGGAAGCGCAGAGTACGCCCCGCTTGTCATAATAAACGACCTCCACGCTAATTTTGAGGTTCAGCGGAATATTATGAGGGTGCTGAGCTACCTTGACTCAGAGCACGGGTTCGGAAAAGTAGGGGTTGAAGGAAGTTCAGGGGTTATAGATACTGCGCTTCTGAGAGATATCCCCGACAGCGGGATCCGGGAGAACGCCGTAAAGTATTTTATGAGACACGGGGTGGTAAACGGCGCGGAAGGGTATGCCTCACTTAACGGGTCCGGTCCCGTAACACTGATCGGGGTTGAGGATCCGGAAGTATATGAGAAGAATACCGGGCTCCTTATATCCTCTCTCAACCGCCGGGACAGCTTTGTGGGGTACCTGGAAAGGATCAGCGAAATACTGGGCGAGGTTGAGAGAAGGACCTTCTCCTCTGACCTGAGACGCTATAATACCCAGCTCAGCCTCTACAGGCAGGATGAGCTCAGCCCCGAAGTTTTCCACGGGTACCTGAAGGAGTGGGCCCGGAGAGCCGGTGTTTCCATAGGTGGTATCTCCCCTGAGTACAGCAGGTACATGAGCCTTACCCGCAAGCAGGGGGAGCTTAACATGAGGAGAGTTGAATCGGAGTACCGCAGGCTTATCCGCGATATAGAAGGCTCCGGTTCTTCCTCCCGGGTGGTAAGGCAGATTAGCCATATAATGCGTAACCCCGAGAGCATCAGGCGGCAGATGATGGACAGGATCGAGACCGATCCCAGGTACGGAAACCTGCGCGATTATATCCGGATGATTAACCTCGCCCATGAGGTAAACACCGACCTGCTGGTAAGGGACGAGGTCAGGGTGCTCCGGGAAGTTTCCCTGGGGCTCTGCCGCGATGACACGGAAAGGGCCCTGGTAAAGGCCGGAGAGTATATCCAGCTTATAACCAAGTTTATGCTTAACCAGGTGAGCAGCGACGATCTGATAACTTTTCGTGAAGAGGCCGAGAGTTTCAGGAGAAAATTTGAGCTGCTCCGCGCTAAATACAGACGTGAGTTTAACGAACTTGATCACCTTTTCGGACGTCTATCACCCTACATGGACGAGATGAGCAGGTTCTATGAACTGGCTGAAGAACGTAACGCGATATTTATTGAGAACCTGAAGAAAAAAGCCGGTCTCGCCTCCGGAAACTGCGCCCTGATAACCGGCGGGTTCCATACTGACGGGATAACCCCCATGCTCAGGGAAAAAGGGTACCCGTATGTGGTAATAAACCCCAGAGTTACTTCCCATACCCAGGAGGATATGAGAACCTATTACAGCCTTCTCCGGGAGGAGGAGCCCGTAAGCTACGAGGAGCTTGTGTCAGAGACGCTATCGCTCCCCTCGTTCCTTGACCGCCCCTGGCTTAAGAACCGGATACTGGCCTGGGTTGCCGGAAGTTACATCCGTCAGGATCTCGGCCGCCGCGCCCCTACAGATGACCTGGGAAGTAGGCTTGAGAGTTTTCTAAGGAAGTGGGACAGCAAGGGTAAATTCAATTTTACGGTTGCCGAGAGTTATACTTACGGAGATTACCATATACTGCAGCTTCTTTCGCTCGGGGACGAGTATCTTCGTCTTAATATTGGTGTTGACGCAGAGGGCGGGATAACCCTCCTGGAACCGGATAGCGAACCCGTTATGGCGGGGCTGGCCGAATCCAGGGTGGCCGGAGTCAGAGCAACCGGTGATCCCGGGATGGAGCTGACCCGGGACGTGAAAGCCGTCATAGCCGGAATACGCCCTGTAAGCGAAGCTGTTCAGGTTGAGGATCCGGAAACCTTTGAGAGGTGGCTGGGAGCCGTAAGTTCAAACCTCCGCCTGGTGAGGACGGAGGCCGGGTATTACCTCTTTGACCGGGTCTCCGCCATAGAAAAGATGATAGACGAGAACAACCGGTTTATTGAGCACAGGGTTTTTGAAAATCCTGTCCTGACCGCCAAGCCGGCCTCGCTTGCGGCCCATCCCCGGTTCTCCATTCTCCAGTCCGAGACTGTCAGCGCCGGCGAAGCGGAAAAATACCTTAGTAAGTTTGAGGCCGAGCTTAAGGGTATTGATCACCCGGCTCCGGCTCCGCAACGACCCCGCGGGTTCCTTCCCCGTTACGGTATCTACGCGGGGTTGGGAATAGCAGCTGCCGCTTCGGCCGGGATCCTGGGGGTATCTGGAGCGGTTGCGGCTTTTGCCCTGTCTTCAATAGCAGTTATTGGGTTCCGACGTTACGCCGACCGGCGCCGCGCGGCAAGAAGACCGGCTCCCGTCCGCACTGACAGGGAAAGAATTCTTGAGCCGGTTGAAAGGTATCTTGAAACAGAACCGGAAACCCCCCGCGAGAAGGAGGATACTGAGCCTGCGCTCCGTGAGCCCGGTCTTATTTCACTCTTATCATCAGGTATCAGGAACGCCGTATCCGGAGTTCTCTCAGCTTACGCCCGGATTCATCTGAACCTTTCAGGGGCGGTCTTAGGCGCGCTCTCCCGTATGCCTTCGGAGCTTTCCGGAGAAGAGCTTCTGGATGTAAGCCGGGACGGGCTCGGAAAAGCCGAGACCGCCGCGGAGATCTCCCGTATATGGGACAGGCTGGGGGATGCCGGGCTTCTTGAGACGCACAGCCGGGAGTTAAACGATCTCCTTCTTGAAAGAATTACCACTCTGAGTCTCAGGCAATCCAGTGATATAAATATCTGGGACGCCGTCCATTATTTCAGTAAAATAAAGGCTCTTTCGGAGTACGGCGAGAGCATACACGTTCCGGAGCCCCTGGCTGACCTGGGGCTTCCCGGTATAGTCTCCGGTCTAAGCCGGGAGGGGATCATAATCTCTCCGGAAGAGTCTCTTGATCAGGTATACACGCTTAACCCGGCTGCTGTTACCATTGACGGGTACGATTTTCTCTTTCCCAGGATATTTATTGAAGACGGTGCTGACGGGCATTCGGTTATAGGCCTTGAGGTTGTAGAGAGGGATTCGGGGCAGAGCCTTCTCTCCTACCCGCTGGTATTTGATCCGCCGACCCACCTTAAGGGGACCCGATTTGAGGGTGATACAAGGTACAGGGCGGAGGATCCCAGGGCTTTCATTAAAGACGGACGCCTTTACCTTTATTACACGATGGTGGAGACGACGCCGCGCAGAAGGCTCGCCGACGGCAGGATGCAGAGCGACCAGGAGATGTGGTCCGAATGGAAGACCTGGTCGGCGGCATCAAGCATTTCACTGGATAACCTCAGGGAATCCCTCTCAGGGAAACTCTCTCCGGAGGATTTCAACTGGGAGCACCACGGGGATATGGACCTTATACAGGACCTGGAGATAGACGGGCGCGCCCAGAACGTCAAGAACGGCCTCTACTGGGGCGAGTTCGAGTTAGAGGGAAAGAAGCGGCATATGACCCTCCTTCGCCCCACACCCGTTGACTCTTTCAGGACACCAGACAAGAACGTCTATACGGCCTTTTCCGATAACCTCGAGGGACCCTACACCCTGGGAGACAGGTTATACTCTCCCAGACGCCCTGAAGGCCCCTATTCCGGCCTTGCTTTTGACAGCGGGTATGTGGGAACCACCGCCTCTCCGGTAAAGACCCCTGCCGGCTGGGTTCATATATACCACACGGCCTCGGAAACAGCTGACGGTGTTGTGTACAGACTCGGTATAATGATAACAGACCTTAACCAACCCGATAAGATTATTTACCGTTCCTGGCTTCCTCTCCTTTCCCCGGAGGATAAAACCGAGTTTGACGGATGGGTGGATAACGTTGTCTACTCCAACGGTTTTACCTGGGACATCCTCAAGGACGGTTCCCTGCGGATAAATCTTTACTACGGGGCCGCCGATACTCATATTGCGAAAGCTTCTTTCACCGTTGACCTGAGAGAGAAAGACGGGGCTTCCCTGGCGGAGCTTCAGGAGAAGGAGCTTGCCCTGATCAGGGAGGCGGCCCAGTACCTTGAAGAGAGGGCTCTTCCCTCTTCCCGGGAGAGGGTATACCTGTCTCCCGATGAAGAGGGTACCCCCCTTGTCGTTGAGGTTCCCGAGTTTCAGGAAGAGCTCCTTCCGGGGGCTGAACCCGGGTTTGACCTCTACCGGAACGAGAAGGAGATAAAGGCCTTAAGAAACAAGCTCTCCTACTATGATGAGAAACAGGGGGCCTGGAAAGGTTATTTTCACGAGGGGTATTACGGGCGTGAAGTTACCGAAAATGACGTTATTCTCCTTACCGCCACCCGTGAACAGAAGAACCTTGCCAGGAATATGCTTGAAGGAACTCTTTCTCCCGACAGGATAATGAGCGTGAGCGACTGGTTTTCAATGAGCCCGACCCGCAGGCCGGATCCAAGGCTGATCTTTGTCTCGCTTGTAAGGTCGCAGGGCGATACCTTCCAGGCGATGGCCGGACGTACCGTAAAAGTTCACTACCATACAAAAGACGGCGGGATAGTTGAGGAGGTCTTTGAGATACCTTCGGTCCTTGATATGCGTATGCCCAAATCCGGCGAGGGGTACTACATTAACGTAAAAGTCGATACCGACCTTGAAAGGGTGATAAAGGAAGGGGACTCGCCGGAGAAGAAAAGACAGGTAGAGCCGACTGATTACAGGTCTCTTTACCTCGACCGGTTTGATTTCAGCACCCTTCAGGTAAAGGACGAGGCCGGGTACTGGAGACCGGCCCGGTACAGGATAAAAGATAACCCTGATCTGGAGAAGGAATATGTTGAGGGTATGGGGGTTCTTCTCGGCAGGCCGGGGATAAGAGTACTTGGTAATTACAGCGTCCTCAGGGCTCTTACTGACGCGGTCCGGGAGACCGGAATGAGCCCGGAAGAAGCCCGGGAATACGAGATACGCGAAACGGTATCGGAGAATATAAAAGGGGCCAGGATAAAGGATGAAAAGAAAAGAGATCGTTCGGAATCAGTTGACGCGGTAATAAATATTATCATTGAGAACGACGGGAGGATGAGTTCTCTCGGAGACCTTAAGGATATCCTGGGCGCGGCCGGTATAAGTTTCGGAGAGACGGCCATGGTAAGGGTGGCTGCCGGGCTTAACCTTGAGATACCCGATAAGCCGAAGCTAAGGGATATAGCGGCATCCGCGTTTAAGACAGCCCTTTGCCCGGGCGCGGCGGCAACCTCCGCTGCAGACCCCGTTCTTGGTTCAATGCGGGAAAGAGCCCCTCCCCGCGAGGTTTCTGCCCAGACTCTGCGCGAACTTTACGCCGAAAATACCGAAAGCGGGTTCGTAATGGAGCCCTATAAGGAGATAATAAAGTTTGAGGGTAAGCCTTTTTACGCCCAGTACGTACAGTATCCCAGGAGAAGGAAAGACCCTGAATGCGTTCTCTGCGAGAATAAATACCGCCCGGAGAGGGTATATTTTCCCTGGCAGGGATCCCGCGGAGAATACATTATATCCGCAAACGCCTACTCTTTCTTTGAGAACCAGACCGACCTTATAACACAGGAGCATATTTCCCAGGATATTGACCGGGAAACTTTTAATGATGTGGTTGAGTTTCTTTCCCGGACAGGTTTCCGGGTGGGGTATAACGGCAAGGGCGCCGGCTCATCCCGGCCCCTGCACAGGCATTTCCAGGCTTCCGAACAGAGGTTCCCTGTTGAGGATGCCGGGGTTACGCCCCTGGGCGTAAGAGGCGGGGTCAGAATAGGGATGCTTGAGGATTACCCGGCCAGGGTATTCGTGCTGGAAGGGTCTTCCTCCGAAAATATGACAGATGCGGCTCTTGAGGTGCTGGGTCTTCTGGATAAGCATTCCCTTCCTTATAACCTGCTTTTTGCCCCGGGAGAAGACGGGGAGTCAAGGGTTTTCATCTTTCCGCGGAGTATGGAGAAACCTTCCACCCTGGGAGTTATGTTCGGGTACCCCCAGATGTCCGGTATAAACGTATGTTTTGATCCTCATATACTCAGTGATCCCGGTTTCGGCGATATGATAGAGGACTCCCTCAGAGAGGTTTCTTCCGGGGAAGAGGTTGACCGCCTTACGGAAGATGTAAAAAATATGTTCCGTCAGGTTATTGTGCTTCTTGGCCCTCCCGGTTCAGGTAAGGGGACCTATTCCAATATGTTCTCGGAAGAGTACAGGACCCCCCGTCCTGTCTCCGCGGGTGAGCTTCTGAGAAACCTCCCCGAAACGGATCCGAGGAAAAACGAAATAGAAACCCTTATGGCTGAGGGAAGACTCGTTCCTCCGCAGATAACATACGAGCTTCTGGGTGAAGAGATTGAGAGGATACTCAGTGAGAACCCCGGTGAGCCGGTTATCATAGACGGTTCACCCCGGAGAGCTGAGGAGATCAGGCTTTTCAGGCAGATGCTGGAGGAACTGGGTGTTTCAATAGCAGCGGTTCTTGATCTCAAGGTGGAAGGGGAAGAGGTGCTCAGGCGCCTTACCCGGCGCGGCCGGGAGGACGATACCCCGGAATCGATAATTGAACGTATGAGGATATACAGGTATGAGACCCAGCCTGTCATAAACCGCTTTGAAGAAGACGGGGAAAAGGTTCTGAGGGTTGACATATCGGAATCTGCCGTTGAGGATAACTATAGGAAATTCGCGGATTCGCTCCTTGAGGTTGACGGTATATCTGATCTGATTTCCGAAGAGCCGTCCGCGGAGACCCCGGATCCCTCAGAAGAGACCCGAATCGCTTTAAGGGAAAGGGTTCCCGCATATTATGATCTTAACGCTCTCTTAAACCCGTTTGGCTGGCTCAAGGGGTACTTTGACCTTGTAACCTCCCTCCCCGGAAGAAGGGAGACGGCCGGGCTTCTTCCCGAAGGGACCCCTGCCGAAGCTGATATCTCGGAGGAAGTATACCCCGCGGAGACCCCGGAAGAGGAACTCCCCTCGGAAGACCCTGCCCCGGAAGAAGAGGAGACCCGTATAGCCTTACGGGAAAGGGTTCCCGCATATTATGACCTTAACACTCTCTTAAACCCGTTTGGCTGGCTAAAAGGGTACTTTGACCTTGTAACCTCCCTCCCCGGAAGAAGAGAGACAGCCGGGCTTCTTCCCGAGGGAACCGCGGAGGTTCCCGCGGATGAGGTCGCGGAAGACGATCCTGTAAGAGAGGCCCCCGCCGCGGAGGATATGGAACCTGAACCGGAGGTTTCGGAACCTCAGCCGGTTACGGAAGAAGAAACAGTCGAGACGGAACCCGGCACCCGGAGAGGTGCTCAGAATATGCTCGACTATATGTCGCGCACGAAGGATTACAGGGAGTCCGTAAAAGAACAGGTGCTTAGAATTGAGGAAGAGCAGATGGAGGTTTCAGAAGAGATCTTCAGGATGTATACTGAGCATTACCGCGAAACTTACGGAGAGGAAGGGTGGGAAGCGCTTAAGAAACGCCAGCTGGAAAGGTTCAAAGAAAGCGAGGCCGCTGCCCGGGCCGATTATAAAGAGAGAAGGGAAAGAGGAGAACTTCCGGAGAGCGAAAGAGGGTTAAGTATAGTAAACCCGTGGGGGCTGATGTTTTTCCCGGGTAAGTTCGGAGATTTGACCGGCGCGGCGGAGTTTAAAAATATCGAGACCCGTTCACGTGATATAAGCAGGGGATGGCGCGGACCTGTACGCTTCGTGACTTCTCAGAAAACCCCCTCCTCCGATCCCTCAGCCAGGGCCGCGATGGAACGTTTCGGCATAGAGAGCGAAGATCTTCCCTACGGGATGGAGATAGGCAAAGGGCACCTTTACCACACTGTTGAGTTTACCCGTGACGCGGAGGGGTTTGCCCTCTGGAACGCGCTCCTTGATGACCCGGATTTTTCTCACAGGGTCTTTCTGCCGTGGGTTCCGGAGTTCGGCCCGAAATACGGTCTTCTCTTTATGGATATGGAAGCGCTTGACGAGCCCAGGGAGGCCAGGGGCGCCCTGGGGCTTTTTGACTGGGAAGAGACGCAGGCTGCCGCGCCGGCCCGGGCGGAGAGTGATGAGGCTGAAGAAGAGAGCCAGTGGGAGGAGTTCCTTTCAGAGTGGAACAGGGAACTTAAACAGCTCAAAGACCGGAAGGATTCCCTCCTGAGGGAGTCCATACGGATGGTAAGGTCCCTGGCGGGTCAGAGGGGTATGGAGACTTCCCGCGCCCGGCAGCTGACCAGCGATATGCTTGCCCTGCTTGAGACCGCCCGTTCAGGGGTGGAGAGAAACCTTGAGAATATGCTCAGCGGTCTCCGCGAAGAGATAAGGCCCGGTGAAGGAGAAAGAACAGCCGTTGCCCTGGACAGTGATGGAAATATAATAAGGACCCCGCTCAGCGGGATTTCCGAAGAATCTCCCGTCCCGTCCGGAAAAGGACGCCTGGCGGTCATTTCTCCTGACGAAACCGTCCTTGCTTTCACCGACCAGGGGCGCGTTTACGTGGTAGAGGGGGATTCTCTGAGTCTTGAACCCGGGGAGGAGGTCACGGCCCTCTCGGGAGTCAATACTTCAAAAGAAGGACAGTACGCGGTTATCGCCACGAGGAGCGGGCGGGTAAGAAGGATGAGCCTGGATAAACTTGTGCCGTACGCCCGGAGCAGCAAGAAGGTTTTTACGTTCAAGGAGGACGAGGATGCCGTCCTCTCTGTTGAGATTACCGGCGGGGAGAGGGAACTCCTCCTTATATCCTCTATGGGTCAGGCGCTCCGTTTCAGGGAAACGGATGTCCCGGAACACGTTACTGAAGCTACTATGGGTGTCAGGGGTATACAGCTTCCTGAAGGCGATACCCTGGTATCTATGAGTGCGATCCCGGCGGATTCTTCAAAAACCGTACTTCTTATAACAGATGACGGTAAAGCCCGGCGCTCATCTACGGAAGGCTTTCCTCTTTTCAAAAGGGACGATGTCGTCTACAGGACCCCCGGCAAATGGAAAGAGATGGTCGGGACCCCGTTTATAACCTCGGGCAGGGTTTCCGGTGTTTTCCTTGTTGACGATTCGGACCATATAATTTTCGCCTCTTCTGAGGGGATAACCCGGAAGGAAGCTCTCCGGGTTCCGGCTGAGGAATCGCCGTTCTACCCGGGAGTGGATTTTACAGACCCGGATTCCGCGCGTTCCGGTATGGCGGCTCTTATCCCCGGAGGACTGGATATAAGCGAGGCTATGAGTCCGGAAGAATGGAAGGAGTGGTCGGAGAGGTTCAGGGAAAACCTGCGGAAAATATCCCGGAGCGGTAGTGAACTCGCGGAGTTATGGAGAGGGAGAATAGAGAAGGCCCTTGAACGCGGGTTCCCGCATGAGGAACCCTCAAAGGTACTTAGCGTACGCCAGGAGAGCGACAGGTGGGCCGACCAGATACTTTACGGGGAAAAGACCATTGAGACCCGGACATGGAAGAACAGTAACATAATCGGGCGGATGGTATATCTACATGTTCCCAGGGCCAGAGGAGACGTCCACGGACGCATAATAGGAAAATTCAGGGTTGTTGATGTGGTTGACCTTTCCGACCCGGATGTCTTTGAGGCTCTTGGCGATATGCACAAGGTCTCTTTTTACGAGTACGGACGCAGGTACGGTTATCTCCTGAGCGAGGTGGAACCCTTAAGCGAGCCTATGCCTTATCCCGGGGGCCAGCGTTTTTATGAATTTGACGAGTCCGTTGCGGAAAGGGCTGCCGCCGAGGAAGAAGCCGCCGCGGAAAGCGATGATGACCGCAGGACCCCGGCAAGGCCCGCGGAAGATGATGAGGAAGAGGACGGGGTCCCTGAAAATATACAGGAAGCCCTTGACGCGCTCTCCAGGCTCTCCGGAATGAAACAGGCCGTTGAGAGAGAACACCTTCTTCTCCGCATTCTTGAAGGCCAGATGCAGGATATGACGGCAGATGAGGCCCCGGCCGATATTGAGGAGATAGAAAGAGCGCTCTTTGAGCTCGCCGGGGCCCTGGGTTCCGGAAACGAGGAAGAGATACTCCGGGTCTCCGGGATACTGAAATCACTGGCGGAGAACCCCGGCAACCGGGCCGTTCTGGAACCTGTGCTTCTTTCGTGGGGAGTTGACCAGGCCTATGATATCCTGGGGATGCGCCGTGATACACTGGAAGAGAGACTGGCCGAGAGAGTGAGAGAGAACCTCAGCTCCGGCCGCGGACGCCCTCAGCCCTCGGTTCCGAAACAGGCCCATTACGAGAAATCCGAAATTCTTGAGGCTCCCACGGGGGAAGATTACCTTTACAGGCCTCTGAGCACCCTGCGTCTGGTGGACGAGGAGGGTACCGAGTCTCCCCTGGAATTTGAGGGGAGTCCTCTTGAGGGTCTGCACCTTTATATAGACGGGAAGAAAGTGCTTCTCAACCCGCAGCAGGAAGAGGTGGTCTGGACAGCGGCAAATTACATGATGCCGCAGTCCAGGGACGACCCGGCTGAGATAGACCTTGAGGCCCTTCCCGGCGAGTCGGCGGAGAAGAACCTTTTTGAAGGTATGACCATTGATCCCCAGACACTTAAGGAATCCCCCCGGGGAAGAAGGATAAAGGGGCTCATAGAAGTTCTCCGGGACTCCGGGGTAAATCTGCCCGAAGAGGCTCGTTTCTACAGCGACAGGGAGAAGGGGGAGGTTTCCGGGGTATTCTCAG
>SLGR01000178.1 GCA_007136585.1 Candidatus Sumerlaeota bacterium
ATGTATATGGGCGCGGCTTTCCTTTCCCAGTTTATAGTAAACAGCGCAGAGCTGAGCTCCTGGGCGTTTATAGTAATTAATACCTTCCTGGTTGGAACGGCGGGAGGGCTCTATGACCTTTTTGACAGGTGGATCAGGGGGTTTGACAGGAAAGTCGGGATGGGTGAGCTTCTTAAAGGGTATGTCCTGGCTGCCCTTGCTTCTCTTGTAACTCTTTTCCCGGGGCTTAATATTTTCACTCCCGCTATATTTACCACAATAAGGAACGTGTTTTCCAACGTATGGACAGGGGCTATGGAGATTATATGGCCCCTGGGAGGGCACAGGATAACAGGCATAGAGGCTCTTAGAAACGCGAAGATACCGGCCTCCCTTAGTATCGGAGACAGGAAGATAAATATAAAAGATACGGAGGAGAGACTGGCGGCGGAGATAGACCTTGATTTCACTCTGAAACTCAAGGGGCGGGATATTGAAGGCAGGGCTGATGAACTGGAACGGGGGCTGGGTTATCTTTTTCCGGGGGATCTGAGCACCAGGGAGGGAAGGAGAGAGTTTATCCGCAGTGTGGGCAGGGCCCTATCCGAAGCAGAGGGTGTAAGGGTTGAAGATCCGGCAGGGGAACTGGAAAAATTTGACCTTGAGACTGATTCCAGGGTATACCTGCTTCTAAATATCCTTGAGTACATAGCCGAGATAGAGAACAGGGTAACCGCCGGAGCGGGGATATCAAATATGACGGATATGGAGATCGCCGGGTATTCCTCCCACCCGTTCAGTATATACAGCATGTGGCAGGGAAGCAACCAGGAGACGGTTGTAAGGTACATGGAAAATCTCGCCAGTTACCTTAGTTCAACTGAGAGTGAGACTTCCTCCATACTGGAGTTTTTCAGCTCGGTTTACGGAGTTACAACCGGGGAAGGCACCGCGAACCTCTGGGTTCTTTCCAAGGGTTCGCCGTCCCTGGTGACAAGGTATTACGCCGCCCGGAAACTTCTTGAAGCCGTACTGGAAGAGGCGGGTCTGACCCCAAGCTACCTGGATGAGAAGGTCCGGGAGGCGGCTGAGAATAACCGTTATACGGCTACAATATGGGATATCTTATCCGGAGAGACCCGGGAGAAATACTTTGAAACTGACAGCGAGAAGATAGATGAGATCATCCGGGAAGGAGAGAAGCTCTTCGTTTACGGCAGGGAACAGGTGAAGCTCGATTCCGATGAGACGGATTATAACGATCGAAGGAAAGAGGAGGAACCGTACCTGGAAAGGGCTTTCGCCAAAATAGAGCTCAGGATCCCGGAGGAAGAGAGGGAGCTTCTTTCATATATAAAGGAAAACCTTAACGTCATACTTATAGAGCCTTCCAGGCCCGTTTTTTCACCCGAGAACGCCTCCTGGGTCCTTCTTGATTTCGGGCTCAGAAGGAGAGCTGTTTATTTTGACCGCAACCTTTACGAGGAGATAAAGAACGAGAGTGACCTCCTGGCAGGGGCTCTTGCAAGGAAAGCCTTCCAGATAAAGACCTGGGAGACCCTTTACCAGGAGGCTCTGAGCGCCGGGTTTGAAGAAAGTATAAGCCGGTTCAGAGAACTCAACAGGGAGAAGGAGGAGGAGATCATAAACCGGTCTCTCTCCCTTGAAAGGGATATTATAGGGCTGACCGCCCCCCGGAGAGCGGGTATTCCCGATGTTCTGAGGCGGGTATCTTCTCCGGATGCCTTAGAGCTTCTTCTTGAAAAAGCCGGCGATCCGCGTGACGTAAGTTTTTACAGGTACCTTGAATCAGCCGGTGAGGAGGATCTTGAGGGGCTGAAAGAGCTTATCTCGCTGGCTTTTACCGGCACCCTACCGGGTATCATAAAGAGCGGCGGCAGGGAGATGGCCGAGCTCTCGAGAACTCTTGCCGCGAACCTTGAGCTCATAATCGGAGCCCTGCTGAAGAATGAGTCCGCGGGCTCCGTGGCGCTGGAGCATGCCGTGGAACTTATGAAGGAGAGCGTTCCTTCGGATAGCGGGGATTGGAAAACCCTTTACGGGTATACAGAAGGTATAGCCGGGGGGTACGCCGGCTCAGCGGGTTACGACGAAAGATATACTCTCGCCTCGCTCCTTACGGGTTTTGTGTCCGCCCAGGTACCGGATGATACCTACCGCATATACTTCGCACGGGACGCCAACTGGCTTTACCTTCTGGACGACGCGCTCTCAAAACTCTCAGGTAAGGAAGGAGCCGACGCCGATATAGTCTACCGCAGCCGTTCTAATTTCAGGATGTATTACAGGTTCAACAGGTTTATTGAGGAAGCCATAGATGAGATGGACAGGTACGGAAAGCACGGAGACAGAGAGTTCTACCGTATTATAAGAGAAGAGTTTGAGAAGGATATCTCCGATGAGGAGTTCAGTTCCTTTGTTCATACTGTAAAGGATGAGCTGGACAGACTGGGGGTTTCGGAGAGGGAAAGCGTAAACCTCATTGATTCGGGATGGTGGGGGACTATCCCGATCTTTTACAAGATGGTCATAGATTACTTTTACCCTGAAGTTGAGACCGGGGTCATCCTTATAGAGAGCCAGAGCCGCCTTGTGACCGATATCCCCTACTATGATATGAAAAAATGGGCAGGAGCAGCCGGAGAGTATGCCGGGGAAGGGTTCTTAAGTGAGGAGCTTGAAAAGGAACCCAGGTGGGCCATGAGCGGCTACGTTCTGAGACAGCTTGAGGAACTCGGGCAGCCGTACTACTATGAAACGGAATCAGGGGAACTGAAACCCTCTTCCGCGGAAGACTGGGCCCGCTGGGTTGAGACGCGTCGGGTATTTCTCTCCGCTGCCGAAGATTTTATTTTGCGTAAGAAGAGCCGTCCGGCCCCAATGAACCTTAGTATGCGCGGGATACCCCGGGAAGAGATTGACCGGACCCTTGAGGAAGCTGTAAACTCAGGCCGGGCGGCGGGGTTTATTCCCGGTGATTTTGAGAGCGCTGAAGAATTTGAAGCTCTTTTTCTTGGCAGTCCTATGGCTGTAGCTGAGAATCTGACCGCGGCTCTTGAGTATGAATCATACGGGGACCGCCGGAGCGCAATAGAAAGGCTTGCCGAGTACTTTGCCCGCTCCGATACGGGAGAGCTCAAAGAGCTCTTCAAGAGAGCTTATCTCTCCGCCAGGAACGCCGCCTCCTTAAAGAACCTTTCAAGCCGGGACGAAGCGGGAGTTCATACCCCGGAACCCGGTGATATTCCCAGGATAGTGATCCTTTTAACGGAAGAACCTGATCATTTTTCAGAGGGGCGGGTCCTGGCCCATTCGGGAAAAAGCCGTGGTGATAGCGTATTCATACATTTAAACACGCTAAAGGGCGTAACTTCCGACCCGGACAGGGAAGCCTTCCAGGCCGTCCTTGAACACGAGTACGCCGACCTTATGCGCGGCCGCCACGCTGACGATATAAGGGATTTTGCTCCCGTAAAAAGGTTCTGGAGAAAGCTCCGGCGGGTCTCCTATCTCCGGTCTGCCCGGGATTTCTTCAGAAAACACAGGGTGGAGATGGCAACCCCCCCGCTTGTGGCGGCCCTCTGGTATGCCCTTAACCTTTCAGGCGTGTATATGGTTTTCCCGCCTCTTAAAAACTTTATCTACGGTATGGGTTTTATGGCAATGGGAGAGATGATAGGGAAACTCATAAACCGGGAGAAGATAAGCTTCAGGGAAATCATATCGGCCATGATACTGGGGATAGGAGAAGGTTTCAGAATGACGATGGTCTTTGATCTTATAGACATAGTGTACCCTGCGACCGCAACATTCACAGACCAGGCCCTGAGATTTTTCTGGAGATCGGTTTTCGGGCTTAACCCTATTCCTATGATATACGCCCTGGGAATGGGAAGAAGGAAAGGGAAGAAGACCCCCGCGCAGATGTTGCAGTTCATTGAATCCGTCGGGGCCCGGTGGGTCTTTACTCCGGTTAAATGGTGGCTGGTCAGCATAGCCCCCGCCGAGATCCGGGTCCTGGGATCTCTGGCCCTTAAGGCGGTTGATAATATAATATACGGGGTTTTCGCCAACTTCAGTAAGCCTCTTTTATCGGGGTTATACAGCAGG
>SLGR01000230.1 GCA_007136585.1 Candidatus Sumerlaeota bacterium
TCCGCGCTCAAGAAACCTGAAAAGAGAAACAGTATCGGCGACCTTATGGTCAAAGTAGGTAAGCGCGGGGTCCCTCACATCCTCGCCGAAGTATGAATTCAAGGTGCCTGTTCGGTCAAAAATCCTCAGAAGTCTTCTGAGCTCTTCGGCCTTATCTTCCGTTACAGCGCCTTCACCAACTCTCCTCTCCAGTATCTCAAGAACGGATTCTATCCTGCCCCGGCCGTGAAACTCCAGCTTCGCGCTGATCTCCGCGGCGGCGGATCGGGCATGCCTAACCGAGCTTTTACTCATATACGGAATCGCTATGTGAACCGTTTTTCCCTCCAGGAATATGTTCTGAGATTTTATAGTATCATCGGCGAGCTGGTGCCCGGAATAGGAAGCATCGTCAGTTATCAGGATATCATTTACCCCCATTCCGGAAAGCTGCGTTTTCCAGAAAGTCTCGCTCCCCTTCAGATCTTCCGCCTGAATTACTGCCGCCGCGTCTCTCAGGTACCCGAGATCCTTTGCCAGGCGCAGGGCCCAGTCGCCGCTTTTTCCGGGACGGTCTTTTACTAGAACCGCATAGGGGCGTTCCCAGACGCTCTCTTCAAAGGATTCAAGGGTTCTCTTGAATTCGGACTCAAACTCATCCCATTTAATATGGGTTATATTATCAACAATAAACCGGCCCATTCTCCGCACAGCTTCGTCGCGGTTGGTCTCTACCCACCTGCGGGCTGCTGTCCTCCTAATGGAGTTATCAAGGGTGGGGCGGAGGGCAAGGGTCGGGAGCTTTCTCAATACGCGGGGTTCTGTAAGACTGTATGCCGAACGTATGCTTCCGATATCAAAATCTGAACCCGTCTCCCTAATCAGAGCCCTGGACAGAGCCCTCTCGTTAACTTCTCCTAGTGGAGGGCCGTCAGATTTCCTTAAAGTTTCTATCAACGCCTCTACCCGGCTTACGCGGTCCGCAAGCTCCTGCCGGGAATATTTATAGATAAGGTTCCGGGATTCATCTGATGAAAAACCAAACTCTTCCAGAAGAGAGATATCCGCGGTCCTCTCAACCCCCGCGATACCCTCTTCCATAAGAACCCGCCTGTGGTCCCTGGAAAATCCGGCTTCTTTAAGTATACCTGCTTTTTCAAGCAGGTGTTCCCTGGTGTAGCTTCCTATGCGGGCGCCGTCATCAAACCCGACACTGTGAGCCCGGGAGAGAGCCTCCCCGGCGGATTCCGAAACCGGCATATCATAGTTTAAAAGAAATACCCTGAAAATTTTCTCTTCATCTACCGGAAGAGTGGAGGTCTTTTGAAGAGCCGCGAGCATCTTCTCTATCCTGGTAACTCTTTCCCTGAAATCCTCTACAGTGAACCTGCGCCTGCCCAGGAGCATAACCAGCTCCGGTTCAAGCTCACTTCCGGGACGGATTCCCGCCCTGCCGAGCTCCGATCTGACAATCTGCTGAATCGCAACTCTTCTCAGAAGCACGCCGTTTATAAAATCCCCCATATCTCCCGGGAGCATAAGGGCCTTCCCGCTGTCAAGCCCCTCCTGAATAACACTGGCGGCCCTTGCGTTTCCCCGGCCGGCCAGCATACTCAGCGTATTCAGAACAATAACCACAGGCATAAGGGAACGAACCAGGAAGGAGTAGGCGTTTGAGGGAAGAATAAGCGCGGGGGCGCTCTCCCGAGAAAGGGCCTCCCTTACCCGGGCTCCCGTACGCCGGAACTTTTCAATAATACCCATACCCCTCCTGAGCATCGAAGGCTTCTCCGCCCCTATCTCAAAAAGGTACTCTTCAATGAACCTCTCCTTTGCTTCCCTTATACCGAAAAGAGGAACCTTCCGGGGGCCTATCTGCTCGTTTGATATCCTCAGAGTAACATCCAGGAGGGAGCGCGGGTCAAACTCCAGTCCCCTGTCCCGCAGGGTATCCTCAAGCCACTGAAGAGTGGCCCTGGCGGTCTCGTGCTCCTGGTCGTGCACAGGGTCAGCGAGTTTAGCTTCAATATGGGTCGGGTAAGAGAAAAAACGCTTGTACCTTTCGGGAGCCCCCGACCACATTTCTTTTCTTGAAACCCACTTTTCCCTCTCTTCCCCGGTAACCCCGGACGGCTCTTCCGCTTTTGCTTTTTCAAGCAGCATATCAAATACGGTCAGCGCTCCGAGGTCCGCCATTATTTCCTTGAAAGCGGCGTGGGAATAGGAGTAGTGCAGGTTATGGGCAAGTTCGTGGGCCAGTATACCCACAAAAACATCCCTGGGCTGCTCTTCAAGGAGAGGTATCCCGAACTCAAGAACGGAATTGGCGTTCTCATAGTTGTCCGCGAAATGGGAGTGAGATAGAATTTTTCCCACGTGTTTTATATTAAATGAGCTCTCCGTGACCAGCTCCGGCATCAGGACGGAAAAAAGTTTGAGTACCGCAAGGAGGTATATCCTCAGGGTTATATGCACTTCAATAAACTCCTCTGTTTCCTCCAGCCCTTCCCCGGGCGCGGTATCTTCCATACGGAGCCTGAGGTTCTTAAGAAGGGGCCTGTGATCATCCAGGTTCTCAAGTATCTCGAGCGCCCTCTCCACGTGCTTACGCTCCCGGGCATCGTAGCGGAGAAGGAACTCGTATCTCTCATCTCCTGATATAACTTCCCGGGCAAGACGGGAAATACCGGAAAGGCTTGTACGGCAGGTAATACATCTCGAGCCCATCACCACACTTTCCACGGGAGTTCTGAGCCCGGAGACTTTAATTTCAAACCCGGTTTCCCTTACAAGTCCCCGGACTTTTTCAACCTGAGAACCCGGAACGTATATCCCGGTTACGTACCCGAGGTCCAGCGAAGAATCCGCCGTCACCACATCAATTCCGAGAGAATCATCCACAGGCGCTTCCGGGCTCACCTCAATTATTACAGGAAAATCCCCTTCCTTTAAGCTGCTCAGAAACCTCGCGTACTCCGAGGCGTTAGTGTAATCCGAAAGGTATATACTGCTCTCTGAATCCTGTGTTTCGGTCATAACCGAGATACCGGATACAAGTTCCCCTCTTTCAATGAGCTTCTCCCTGGAAAGAAGCGCCCCCGCGCCGAGTATCCCCGCAAGAGCCCCGGAGTCGGTTCCGTGATAATACCCCGCAGCTTCGGATGAGTCAGGTAAAATCCCCTCGAATGGGAGGCCGGATTCAGACTCATCCAGGAATACTTTCAGTGCTCCTCTGAGACTCTGATCCTGGAGAGTGCCGGAGAACTCCTGTAAATCCGGATCACCGTGAATCCTCCTGTGAAGCGCGGCTGTCATTGAATCGGCAACAGATTCGTTTATGATCCCTCTCTCAACAAAGGAAGAAGCAATATCTTGAAAATCCGATACGCTGAACTCTTCCAGCCGCTCCAGTGTACTTTCTATATCTTCAAACTTTATCATCCCTTTAATCTCTTCTTGAATAAATCCGCTTACATAAGCCGTTTTATGCTGGAGTTTCTCCTCCGCGGTGCTGTTAAAGACCAGGCCTCCCGCAAAATCCAGGGCATAGAGGATCCCGTTCTCATCAAAGATAAAATTTTTGGGGGCTATATCATAATCACCCAGGATAATCCGAAGAATTACCGAGTTCCTGAAGTTTCTAAGGTTCATCTCCCTTAAGGTGCTCTCCTCTTCCTGCAGTATCTCCTCAAACGAGTCAAGCTGCCTTGAACCTTCAATTATCCTGCTCAAAACTATGGTCTCAGAGGCCTGGTGCCCCTCCGTGAGATACCCAAGCCTTTCTTCTTCGGAAAGGCTGTAGGCCCTGTTGGATACAACGGGTATCCCCAGTTTTCTTCCCAGGACCGTGCCAAGTTCTTCGGCGACAGCAGCCTCTTTATCGTGCACGAACTTGCCGTAAAACCCGCCTTCAAGCCCTATAAAACCGGAGGTAAAGATCCCGTGTGAAGGGGTCTCAATAGAAGGATCCTCCGCCGGGATGGAGTCAGGGAACCGAGTTACGACCGTCTCCTCCGGCTCAAGACGGCGGAGCTCCGTCTCTGACTCTTCCGCAGCTTCATCCTCCGCAGCCTCTTCCACAGTGCGCCGCCGGCGGGAACTGAAGATTTCCGCCGCGCGCCTCACCA
>SLGR01000074.1 GCA_007136585.1 Candidatus Sumerlaeota bacterium
AATTAAAATGTAAGGTTATCAATTATTCCAGTCTGCGTTATTGAAGCCCATCAGTTTAATACTGGTGGAATTACCGCTTCCGCCAAATTTCATTAACGGAACACTGGTGGAATTACCACTTCCGCCAAATTTCATTAACGGAACACTGGTGGAATTACCGCTTCCGCCAAATTTCATGTACGGAATGCTGGTAGAGCCACTTCCTCTGACCCTTGATGCGGGCGCAGAAGCTGCGCGGAAGTTTAAAGCCCGGGCCGGAGTTGCGGAAACTTGGTTTCTGCTTACAGAAGTTCTGGATATTCCACTGGAAGTGATTCTTCTTATATTTCTCAGATCTGAGAGTTTTGTCTTTTTATCAGGATCAAGGACACTGTCAGGTATATCCTGGTTCCCGAATCTCTCTTTCCAGTAATCCTTAACATCCGACTTATACTCGGCAAGAAGATCGTCGGCCTTGGTATCGTACCTGTCGTTTATCTCTTTCAGATCATCGGAATAGCTCTCTTTGACCGACTCAACCGCTTTCTCCTGCGCCTCTTCGGCATCGGCGATATTATCCTTTATATCACTTATCTTTCCGTCAAAAGCTTTAGAGACCTCCTTACGGTTGGATCTGTAATCGCTTATAAGGTCTCCGATATCACCGAGATTTCCCTCTTTAACAGCTGTCAGGAGATCCGAGATGAACTCTTTCCTGAGTTCTGAGACAGCCTTGTCCTTAGCATCTATCATAATATCAAGTTCTTTGTTGAGATTGTCTATCTGTGTTCCGAACTCCTCCTCAAGAGCCTCAACTGCTTCGGCTATCTCCGCCTCTATAGGGGAAAGTTCCGCCTGCCTGTCCTGCTGAATAGCTTTCAGCGCCTCCTGGTAGGTATCCTTGAGATCGTTTATTGATTTAACGTCTGATGTCGAGGGAAGGTTTGGTCTTGTTCCCGGTCTTCTTATCGCGCCTCCTCCGGCGAGGCTGACACGTCCCAGGCTCATAGCTCGTGTATGGCCCCTGGGAGCGCGGGCGGCAGCCCTGTCCAACATAGATGATATCCTCCGGTTATGTCTTTCACGGATATGGGAGAGTCTGGAGTGCGCCTCAGTAAGGCATAAACTAAAGATAAGCCCCGCTATCGCAAAAATCCCGGTTAATTTTTTCAAGTAAAGTTTCATATATTTTCTCCTTTTATCTTAATCTTACTTTCCGCTTCCGTCATTATTATACGGTTCTTGCTTGAAAAAGAAATGAAATAAGTGTGAAATAAAGGTAAAATCAGCATAACCCTGTACAATTTGTCAGGGATTCTTTATACGGTTTGAAACCCGGAAAAACAGGTAATATAAGTTTAAACGGCGGACTAAAGCTCCTTTTCGTAAACTCAGAAGGAAACTGAGGGGGCTTTTTTCTCTTCCTCGCTCTCAACCTCGAAAAGGATTGCTTCCTTGAACCCCATCGGGCCGGAAAGAAGCACGTTCGGAAAAACCTCCCGGCTCGTATTATATCTCATTACCATATCGTTATAAGCCTGGCGGGCGAAAGATATCTTATTCTCGGTAGAAGTAAGTTCCTCCATAAGCTGGGATATGCTCCGGTCCGCCTTAAGGTTGGGGTACCTTTCCACAGTAACCAGAAGCCTTCCCATAGCCCCCCCAAGCTGGGTCTCCTTTTTAAGCAGCTCCTTCATAGCACCGGGGTCCTCGGGATGCGCGGCGGCGGTCTTCTCGGCGGAGGCTGCCTGGTTTCGGGCTTTTATTACGCTTTCAAGGGTCTCCCTCTCGTGCTTGAGATACCCTTTTACCGTCTCCACAAGGTTAGGTATAAGGTCGTAGCGGCGTTTAAGCTGAACATCTATCTGGGCGAATGCGTTCCTGAACCTGTTCCTGAGAGTTACCAGATTATTGTATATTTTTATAACCATAACCGCCATTATCAAGACAATAACCGGAATCGCAATTGAAACTGCTCGCATAGTGAATCCTCCCTTTTTACGCTCCTGCCTGAATGATCTTGTTTTAGCTTAATGTTTTAGCAACTGTATTCTATTTAATAAGTTTTTCTAAGTCAATCAGGACACCCCGGGTTTTACTGCCGGATTTAGATGAGGAGCGGACTGGAAAAGAGGGGGAACAGGGCACCCCAGGGAATCCGCTATTATCCTTATCAGTTCAGATTGCCGGGTGGTTACCCGGCCGTCTGCCGCGACACAAGCGGCGCTTGCGGCGATTACCCTCCTTTTTATTCCGTGGGAGGCTTTATCCAGTTTCTTAAGGGCTCTGTCAAGCTCCCTGAGTCCGCAGCTCTCAAGGGGAAGTATCCCGGGAGACCCCGGAAGTTTGAGCTTATCCCGGGAGGACTCAAAAGCCCCGGTTATGCTGTCGCTGTTTTCCATCCCGCGATGAGCAAGGACCGAAAGAAGCACCCGGCACTCGGAAACAAGAGGGTTGATACTGTGGTAATGCGCCCTTTCCGGTCCAGGGGGATTAAAGACCGGGTCAAGATGCCTTACCGCCATCTTAAGGGCAGCGTACTCAAACAGTGAAATTTTCCCGTCTGCTTTTACAAGACTGTTAATATTTTTCCGGAGGACCGGGTACCTTTTCTCAGGTATATTCTTCAAAGCCGAGACGGCTATCTCAAGAAGCGGCAGCCGGCACCGGAGAGGCAGTTTGCGTATATCCCCCAGAAGCTTCGCGGTTTTTTCCTGTAGGGCTTCACCCTGATTTTCATTTATCACCTCAAACTGCTTCTTCTCCACCCCCGGATCAGAGCTTAAAAGAAGAGCGTATAAAACCGTCTCTGCTTTATCTGTATCGCGTGCGGCTTTCTTCAACTCCGCGGGGATAAGCTCAAGCACTTCGGCAGCGTAAGCAACCCCGGCAGCGGTAAATGTGCCTGCTGAACCCAGAACTTCCACAGGGTCCAGGCTTAACCTTCTTTCTTTCCGGTCCCACTCTTCTTTTTTAACTCTCTCTGCCGGGAGCTCCGCGCCGCCGGCCCGGCGGATCCTCTCCTCAGGGGAAGAGTGGGATGAAAAAGCCCCCCTGAACCTGGCGGGCAGACAATCAGCAAAGAAAATATGGTTTGATTCCTGGGCGTGAAAATTATAGATAACGGACCCCGTTCTTCCGGAGGCTGTTTTCCTCAGGGCGCCGGTTAGACCCTGCGGGTTCCTGGTAAACTGCAGGACCGAGGCGTCTGCGAGAAACTCCCTCTGCCCCATAATCATTTTCTTTATCCGCTTTGCAAGGAATACGCCAGGATACCCCGCTGCCATAACCAGTATACCGGCAAAGGCCGACGGGGTCAGGAGAAAATGGGATTGTCTGTCCCCCGGAGACCCCGGGGAACTACCCGGGCTGAAAAGCAGATACCCGAGAAGCGATATTAAAAGCAGACCGTGCAGGAGACCCGTTATTTTAGCGTAGAGTTTCAGGTCGCCGTTAAGTATGCGGCTGAACCCGTGGGCTACCACCGCCTGGAGCTCTTCCCTGTCAAGGGACTCCAGGCATCCGGCCGAGACCCCTATAACCGCTATACCCGGGTAACTCCCCGCCGCAAAGGCGTTAACGCCCTTTTCTCTCTCCAGAAGGTAAGTAAACGGCACCGGCACCCCGGAGGCTATGGCCATCTCTTCAACCGTATTCAGCAGGCGCCGCCTGGAGGGGTCCTCTGAGGCCGGGTCCAGGTACCTGCCCCCGAAAAGCTCCGCTATGCGGGTCGCGCCTTTTGAGAACTGAATTATCTTAAATATTGAGCCGAAACCTATAACAGCAAGCGTAACGGCGGTCACATAAACCGCCCTTGATAGCTCCCACCCGAAAGTTACGGTTCTTTCCCGTGAGTATATGAACGACCGCAGCCTATCCGCGGCAGCGGATAAGGCGTTATTGGCAAATACCAGATTTACAAAAAGAAGTATAATGAGAACAGAGAGCAGGTATAATCCCAAAAGAAGAGCAGTCCTGCGTTTTGCAGAATCCTGTTTCTCAAAAAAATCCATTACGCCGGCGGACATTTTAACCTAAGTTGAGCGATTCTTTAAATTTTCTGCTAAAATCATAGCAATTTTCAATAGCATTCGCAATTGAAACCCGAAAGCA